>JAQBZA010000482.1 GCA_027622795.1 Planctomycetota bacterium
GAAGATGTGCGGGCGCTGCTCGGGCGGATGCGGGACCTGGCCCGGATCCTCCGCAGCCGACGGACGGCCCGGGGCGCACTGCAGCTCGAGATGCCGGAGGTGAAGATCGATCTCGACCGCGACGGCCGGGTGGCCGGGGCCCACGTCGTGGAAAACACCGAGAGCCATCAGATCATCGAGGAGTTCATGCTTTCGGCCAACGAGGCGGTGGCCACGGCGCTGGCGGCTGCCGGGGCGGGCTTTCTCCGGCGGATCCATCCCTCCCCCGACATGCGGAAGCTGCGGCAGCTGACGGAGTTTGTCACCGAGCTCGGCTTCGAGGTCGACTCGCTGGAAAGCCGGTTTGAACTGCAGCGGCTCCTCGACATGTCTCGCGGCCGGCCCGAGGAGCACGCGGTGCACTATGCCGTGCTCCGGAGCCTCACGCGGGCCTGCTACGGGCCGCAGGATGACGGGCATTTTGCGCTGGCGAGCGATTGCTACTGCCACTTCACGTCGCCGATCCGCCGCTATCCCGACCTCACCGTGCATCGGGCGCTCGACCTGCTCGCGGCCGGCCGCAAGCCGCCCCATGAGGGCCTTCAGCAGCTCGGTGAGGAGTGCTCCCAGCTCGAGCGGCGGGCCGAGGCGGCGGAACGGGAGCTCGTCAAACTCAAGCTCCTGCTCTATCTCAGCGGGCGGATCGGTGCCGAGATGGACGGGGTGGTGACGGGCGTGGAGCCCTTTGGGCTGTTTGTGCAAGGGATCGACCTGCCGGCGGAAGGGCTCGTGGCCCTCGATGCCCTGCCCGACGACCGCTATCGGTACGAGCGGGCAAGCCACGTGCTGGCCGGCACGCGGGCGGGCAACACGTTTCGGCTCGGCGATCGCGTGCGTGTGGAGGTGGCCCGGGTCGATCTCGACCGCCGGCTGTTGGAACTGCGGCTCGTGCAGCGATCGCGCCGGCGGCCACCTCCGCGACCGAAGCGGTCGAGCAAAATGAAGCCGAAAGGGCGGTATACTCGTCGCCGATGAATGATCACCTGTCTGAAACGCCGCTCTGCCGCTGGCACGAAGCCCATGGCGGCCGCATGGTCGACTTTGCCGGCTGGCGGATGCCGGTGCAGTATGCCTCGATCGTCGAGGAGCATCTGGCCACGCGGCAGGCGGCCGGCATGTTTGATGTCTCCCACATGGGGCGGCTGTCGATCACCGGCCCCGCTGCGGTCGACTGGCTTGAGTCGCTGCTGACCCGCAAGGTGGCCGGCATCGATATCGGTCGCTGTCGCTACACGCTCATCACGAATGATGAATCGATTCTTGACGATGCCCTCGTCAGCCGTGAGGCCGATGCAGCCGATGGCACGCCGCGGCTGGGACTGGTGGTCAACGCCAGCAACCGGGAACGGGTCGTGGCCTGGCTCCGCAGTCGGCTTCCCGACAGCGGCGTCACGCTCACCGACACCACGCTCGACACGGCCATGATCGCCGTGCAGGGGCCGCAGGCGGTGGAGATTGTCTGTGGATTGTGCCCGGCGGAGGATGCCACGCGGGTTGGCGATCTGGCCCCCTATACCGCCACGCGAGCCACGATCGCCGGCCGGCCCGCTGCCGTCAGCCGCACAGGCTATACCGGGGAAGACGGTGTCGAGATTGTCGTGGCGGCCCCAGGAGCCGCTTCGGTGTGGGAGGCGATTCATGCGGCCGGCCTTCCGCACGGGCTGCGACCCTGCGGCCTCGGAGCCCGCGACACGCTGCGGCTGGAGGCCGGCATGCCCCTCTATGGGCATGAACTCCGTGAGGATTCCGATCCCTTCGGCCTCGGCCTCGGCCTTGGCATCACGCTCGATGGCCGCTCGTTTCCGGGGAGTGGCCGGTTTCTGGCGATGCGAGCGGAACCCTCGCCGCAGGTCCGCGTGGGCATCGTGTTCGATTCGAAGCGGACGGCCCGCGAGGGGTATCCTGTGGTCCTCGGTGATCGGCAGGTCGGGGCGGTGACCAGCGGCAGTTTCGCCCCGACGGTGGGTACAGCGGTGGCCATGGCCCTCGTCGACCGGGAAATCGCTCAGCCCGGTACGGCCGTTGATGTGCTGATTCGTGATGCCCGGCAGGCCGGCCGTATCGCCCCCCTTCCCTTCTATCGTCGCGGTGGGTGAACGACTTCGTGCGGATGCGGTATCCTGCCCCTTTTCATCTGAGTCCTTCCGGAGCATCCCATGGCAGCCTCCCGCAGATACGCCCCGTCACATGAATGGATTCGCCTCGAAGACGACGGCACGGCCACCGTCGGCATCTCCGCCTATGCGGTCGAAGCCCTCACCGATCTGGTGTTCATGCAACTTCCAGAGGTGGGGCGGCGGGTGAAGGCGGGCGAGTCGTTCGGGGAGATCGAAAGTGTGAAAGCCGTGAGCGACATGTATGCCCCCGTCGCAGGCGAAGTGGTGGCGGTGAACGCCGAACTGCCGCAGCGGCTCGAGTCGCTCGGTCAGGATCCCTACGAGGCCGGCTGGATTGCGCGGATCAAGCCCGACAATCCGGCTGACATTGAGAGCCTGCTCGACCAGGCCGCCTACGACGCCCTCCTCGTGAAGCAGTCGCACTGATTCGGTGCTGGCGGGAGTTGCCGTGAGCGGAATCGCAGTCTGGCGGGATGGCGCGGCTGATGGTGCCACCAACATGGCCGCCGATGAATGCCTCGCGGCGGCCGCCGTGGACCGTGGAGGCCTGGTGATTCGCCTCTACCGCTGGGAGACCGCCACCGTCTCGCTCGGGG
>JAQBZA010000483.1 GCA_027622795.1 Planctomycetota bacterium
TGGATATGCCGCTCATCGAAATCGAGGAACCACCAGCCGTCATCCCATTCCAGCGACACCCGCCGCCAGCCGAGCGGCACCTGCGGGTAGGGATAGAAGGGACCAATGTAAGGCCAGGCCGTTGGCGAATACTGGGTGGGATACTGGAGGGCCGCGTAGTTGGGATTAGCTGCGTAGCTCGGCCATGCATAGTTGGGCATGTTTGGGCCTCCGCCGCGAACTGGGACGGCCGGCATCCCCACGCCAGACCCGCCCATCGGCATCGGCTGCCCCATGCCGGGCCCGCCACTCATCGGCATTCCACCCTCGGCAAGAGCCATACCGCCCTCGGTAATCTGCATGGATCCGGGCACCATCTGACCATCCGTAGCGTACTCGGCGTAATCATTGGGCCCCGGCAACACCATTGGCTCACCATAGCCGGCCGGCCGCACGCTGCCACGTTGCGGCCGAGCAGCCATCCGCATCGGGAGCGGCCGCCCCACGGGAGCCCCGCTTGCCCGCGGCATTGGCTGACGGGCCCGAGTCACTAGCTGACGAGACTGTGTCGGATACTGCGAGCGGCTGGGATATCGCGCCTGCCCGACGGCCTGCAACTGGGCCTGTGTAAGCTGGATCAGTCCCATCGATTCACCAACCGGCATGTCGCCGTTAGCCAGTTGTACGTCGCCTTGCTCCATCGTGCCGGCGGCCTGCCGCACCCCCGCATCCTCATGCGGCGTGAGACCAATCAGCGATTGCATTGATTCGGGCAGCGAAAACAGGCTCGATGACTCTGCCTGGGGCGCTGCGGCTTCGGCGACCGAGAGGCGATTCACCACCCGCTCCACGCCGGGCGTCTGCTCAGCGAGTGACACGGCGGATTGCAGCTGCTCACGGCTCGACAACGTGCCTGTGAG
The DNA here is from genome assembly GCA_027622795.1 of Planctomycetota bacterium. Taxonomy (GTDB): domain Bacteria; phylum Planctomycetota; class Planctomycetia; order Pirellulales; family UBA1268; genus CACORA01. Next base: position 900 of record JAQBZA010000483.1, read on the forward strand.
CCAGACGGTACCATCCTTGGCCTTCACGCTCACCCGGTAGCCCTTGAGCGAACCCGCGGTGCGAAGGGCGGTTGCCACGGCTGTGGCAAGTTCGGGCTTTGTGTGGTCTGTATTGTGGTCCGGCTGAGGATTTGACGAGACAACGGCAGCCGATTCGGCCACCGGCCGCGACACAGACAACTGATCGACCACTCGCTCCACCCCCGGCGTCTGTCGCGCGATCGCGATGGCCGCCTGCTGCTGGGTGGATGAGGCATTGCCCGAGAGCCAGACAGTCGGGCCGAGCGACTTCACCGTGATCGGATTGCCGCGCAACGCCGGCGCGGCCTGAATCTGAGCGGTGACGCGGGCTGCAAGATCGTCAGCCACACTGGTCGCCATGAACAACAGCGGCGCGCTGCACGCCAGCAAAAACCGGAAAGGTCGGATTGAAGTCAACATGCCTGGCTCCTTGGAAACGGGGCGGTGGCGGACCGGACAGTCTCGCACCCTCGCCAGAGATCTGTTCGGCATGGAGGGTGGCCAAAAGGGAGTTTTTTTCCGATTCTCCCGAAGGCGCCGGCAAAAACGGCCGCCGAGGCAGGCCAGGGTGGGAGGCGCGTCCAGGAAAGCTGAAAAGGGCAGGCGAACGCTCAATGGGCGTTGGGCGTAACCCGGCCTCGGAACAAGACTTTTCCGCCGTGAAGCCGGCACGCCCCTGCTACTGTCGCTCACGAACGGGCCGGAGATCGACGATGGTGATCATGGTCATCACGGTAAACGTGACAGCACACATCGCTCCTGAGTCGGGGCCGTATTGCAGACAAAACCCACAGAGTCCCCCAACCGCAGCCAAAGCCAACACGCAGAGCCAATGCCCCAGAGGCTCGCGGGGCGTGCCCTCCGCCAGTCGCGACGCGATCGCGGCCACAATGCCCAATACCTGAACAATCCCCACTCCACACAGCACAGGGCTTACGTTTCCGATGGCCAACAGTTCCCTCTCTCTGTGATCAAAATGGCTTCCGCAGCAACGGCGGTGGCGGGAACAGTAACGAGGGCTGATGCCAACAGCAAACCCAGTCAGACGGTGAACCGCGTGGCAGAGGTCAACCTATTTTCCCCCGATCAGCGACTCAAGCTTTCGCTCAAGATCCGTGATGACCAAATTGCGATCGACGACCTTGCCTTCGGCATCCAGAAGAAGCATGGTCGGAAGTGTCAGCACCCCAAGCTCCTCCGCCAACCGGCCATCGAGCCCCGCTGATTCGTGCAGCTGGGGCCATGGAATTGGTGATCCAGATAGATAGGTAGTCAGCTGCTGCTGATCGGAATCGAGCGTGATCCCCACCACACGGAATTTCTCCGCTCCGTATTTTGCGTAAAGCTCCCGGATCTTCGCGATGTCGACCTTGCAAGGCTCGCACCATGTGGCCCAATAGTGCACAAGGACGGGCGCGCCCTTCAATTGATCCACCGCAATCGGCTTTCCATCGAGCGATTTTCCTGAGAGCGACAGGGGCTTGCCCTCCAGTTGGAGACGGCGGGCCGCACCGCGAGCCTTGCGGGCGGAAGCCGAGTCCGGGAAGCCGTCGCTGATCGCCGTATAGCGTTCGATTGCCTTTTCCTCACGTCCGGAAAACTCATCAGCGATCGCCATTTGGAGCATTGCCTCGGCAGCATCCGGAGCCTGCGGATAGTTCTCCACAAACTCCTCGAGTTCCTTAAGCCACGCTGATTGCACCGACTCAATCTCGGCCCCCGGCTGCTGCATCCCGGCCGCATATCGTGCGGAAGCGAGCCGAAACACCACAAATGCTGTCAGGCTGTCGTCGGCGGCCACGGCCGTGGCCAGTTTGTCGAGCATCGCGAT
>JAQBZA010000019.1 GCA_027622795.1 Planctomycetota bacterium
ACGTCGCTCCAACTGGTGTTGAGATCGTGGATGGCCTGGGTCGGATTGATCGTTGTCAGCATCATGACTTCCTCGTTGCTCAGCCCGCCCTGATCTATCAGCAGTTGGTGAATCTGTCGCATTGAAGCGGTCGAACCGACCAGATGCGAACGATCGGCAGCCCAGGCAGCGCCATCAGGATCGACTGTCACGTCCTTTCCCGCAAGTTGAAACGTCCCTACACCCATGCCGCCTGCAGCCGTGGCGTCGGTGACGGCAATCAATCGCTCAACGCCAACCGCACGGATGATCGTGCGAATGACCGGTGGCGGCAGATGAACACCGTCAGGAATCAGCATCACCCACCGGACGCGATCAGCCGCCAGCACTCGCTGGATGATGTTGTCATGGCGATGCAGCAGTAGCGGACAGCCATTGCCAAGGTGCGTGAAGGCGGCGAGCCCGCAATCGATTGCACGTTCCAGCGTTGTGGCGTCGGGATCACAGTGCCCGGCCGAGACGAGAATGCCTTGATCAGCAAGCCAACTGATTGTCGCACAGCCGGCGTCGTACTCGGGTGCAAGCGTGACAAGACGGACGAGACCGCAGCCGGCATCGACCAACTCACCAGCAGCCTCGGTCGAGGCGGGTATGACGCATGATGGCGGATGGGCACCAACAAATCCCGGCTGAGGACTGATGAAAGGCCCCTCAACATGGATGCCGGCCATGACGTCGGCAATGAGCGGATCGGCGGCATGGAGTTCAGCGAGTCGTCGGATCCTGGCCGTCATTCGATCGAGCCGGTCGGTGATCACAGTCGCCAGCACGCGGCCACCACCGTCCTGACGTACGGCCTGACAGGCGGCTCGCATCGCATCGATGCTCAAGTCGTCGGCATTGAAGTCGACACCCTTGTAGCCGTTGAGTTGGAGATCGAGGGGTTGCATGGCGATGTCATCTCCACCCGCTCGTCAGCCGTTTAGAAGGCTGGCTGACTGCCGGTCGAGGTGCAGGAAGCAGCGCGGGTGTTGCTGTAGGATTGATGCGGGGACGGCGGGTGTGATCGGTCCTCGAACGACGGCCTGCACTGCCTCAGCCTTCCGTCGATCGGGAACGGAACAGACAAGTGTCTTTGTGGCAAGGATCCGTCGCACCGACATCGAAATCGCCTGCGTCGGCACTGCATCGAACGACGGGAACCAGCCCTCCCCCACCTGCTGCTGTCGGCAGCGTTCATCGAGGGATACAACGCAATACGCTTCCTCCGTCCCGAAATCGGCGGGTGGATCGTTAAACGCGAGGTGTCCGTTCTCACCGATGCCGATCAGGCCCACATCGAAGGCTCCGTCCGGCACAAGAGCCGCCAGACGGTCGCACTCGGCCTGCGGATGGGGCGCCATGCCGTCGAGTTCGTGAAACGCGGCTGGGGGCGTCGGCAACTGCTCGATGAACCGTTCACGGAGGAATCGACGAAAACTTGCGGGGTGTGTCGGATCGAGTCCGACGTACTCGTCAAGATGGAACACGGTGACCCTGCCCCATGGGATCATCGCACCAGCCGTGAGTCCCGCGAGCACCTCAAATTGCGATGAGCCGGTGGCGACAACGAGTGTGGCCATCCGATCCCGCCCGCAGGCATCGAGTAATGATCTGATAGCGATCCCGGCGGCTGCCTGACCGAGGGCGGCCCGATCATCGTGAATCGTGATTTGGAGCGATGACAGAGAAACCTCCTTACGAAACCAGAAGCGTCAGGCATACCCTTGCCGATGAATCAGCCCAACAGCGATCGAGGAAGTACGTTTCACAACCGCTGTCTCTGAGCAGGAGGCTGGTGAGCGACACCCTTTTTCTTTATACACCATCCCGATAGAGACCTACTCAACCGCAGTGCCGCCGAGGCGGATTCATGCTGTCAGGCCAGCCCCCGTTCGATCAGCCGCCTCGGCAGGATCTGCTCGATCGCCTTCGCGGCGAGCCGCTGTTTGACGTCATCGTGATCGGTGGTGGTGCGACCGGCCTCGGCGTAGCCGTGGATGCGGCGGCCAGGGGGTTTTCTGTAGTCCTGTGTGAGGCGGAGGACTTTGCCAAGGGCACGTCGAGCCGGGCGACCAAGCTTCTGCACGGCGGCGTGCGGTACTTGGCGCAGGGCGATTTCGCGCTCGTTCGCGAGGCCCTGCGGGAGCGACGTCTGCTCCTCGCCAACGCCGCTCACCTTGCACAGCCGCTGGCGTTTGTTGTGCCTGCCTACGGTCTTCGCGGTCGCCTGTGGGACATCCCGCTCTATCGCTGCGGCCTCAGCTTGTATGACCTGCTGGCGGGCTCCAGCCGGCTCGGCGCGACACGGTGTGTGCCCCGGCGCGCGCTCCTCACCGACTCGCCCTCGCTTCGCGCCGATCGACTGATCGGCGGCGTCCGGTATTGGGACGGCCAGTTTGACGATGCCCGCGTGGCCGTGGCCCTCGCCCGCACGGCAATCCGCGGCGGGGCATGTGTGTTGAATTACTGCCGTGTCTCGGAGTTGATAACGACCGGGACGGCCGCTTCGGTGCGTCGTGTTGCGGGTGTCGTGGTAGAAGATCGAGAGACCGGGCGTTTGATTCCGGTGCGGGCCCGCTGCGTGATCAATGCCACGGGAGTCTGGGTCGATGCCATCCGTAAGCTCAACGACCCTCGCGCAGAAGAGACGGTCTCACCGAGTCAGGGTGTGCATATTGTTGTCGATCGAGAGTTTTTTCCGTCGGACCAGGCGTTGCTGGTGCCCAACACGGCCGATGGACGGGTGCTGTTCGCCGTTCCTTGGTTGGGCAAAGTGATTCTTGGCACCACCGACACGCCACGCCTCGATCTCCCGCTTGAGCCGCGGCCGTTCGCCGAGGAGATCGACTTCATCCTCACCGAGGCGTCGCGGTATCTCACCCGCGTGCCAGATTACAGTGACATCCGGTCGGCGTGGGCCGGTCTGCGACCGCTTGTTCGGCCACCCGGACAGGACGCGAGTGAGACGAAGCGACTGTCTCGTGAACATCTCATCCTGGTGTCGTCGGACGGACTGGTCACCATCACCGGGGGGAAATGGACGACCTATCGGGCGATGGCGGAAGATGTCCTGGCGGCCTGCTTTTCCCACGGGCTGCTGCCTGCACGACCGGCGGGAGTGACGCGTTCCCTGCGGTTGGTTGGTGCTCCAGTAGCCGGGCCGGGCCTCCCGTCGCTGATGATGCCCCCCGGCATTCACCTCTACGGTTCCGAGGCCGATATCGTTGCCGGGCTTCCGGGCACTGATCGGCATCTGCTGCCGGGTCTCACCGAGGCAATGATCCGTTTTGCCGTCCGGCAAGAGTATGCCCGTACGGTCGAGGATGTGCTGGCGCGCCGGTCACGGTGGCTCTTTCTTGACGCTCAGGCCAGCATCACGGCGGCCGCCGATGTTGCTCAGATCATGGCGGAGGAACTGGGGCCGCAATTCCCGACACTCGAGATGGTGGAGGCCTACCGTCAACTCGCCGATGGTTACAGTGTCTCAGCCATCAACTCCGATACTCATAGGTGAACTGCCCTGGCATCGGTACGGGATACTTACCATCGGCATTGGCAACGACAATCGCCGGTGACGAGTCGGTGAGAGAAGCGACACCGGCCGTGAGGTCATCGGGGCAGTCGAGCATCTGCTGAAACGTGACGGTCTTACCGGTGTGTGCCGCAAACCGCCCCATGGCCGTGACGAGACTTGCCTCGGCGCCACGCTTGGCCTCGTTATACGTGGTGTTTGTGCGGATCGCCGTCACGAGATCTTCCCACTCGATGCGGTACGGGCTCTTCTCGGGCTGCGGGGCTGTCCACAGGATGTTGTCTTTGTCCATGGACTGGCTCTTGTAAATTGTCGATTTGGCGGGCGAATGCCCCCGCTCAGAAATGGTGAAGGCCCCCTTCGAGCCCTGCCCGAAGACACCAAACTTTTGCTCGCAGTCCTTCATCGTACGACCGGAGTAGAAGAACTTCGCACCATCGGCGAATGTCCACTCCACGCCATAGGCGTCAAAATTCTGATCATTGACTCGCCCCTGGAAGTGCCGGCCGCCTACCGCCTCGGCCTTCACCGGCCAGGCATTCTTCATCCAGCACACCTCGTCGATGTGGTGCACGTAGAAATCGCTGAACACGCCGCCACTGGCCCAGATAAAGTTGTGGAATCGCTTGCACTGCCAGAAGAGTTCACTCATGCCCTCCGGCGGGCCCGGGTACAGATCCATCGGCATGACCGGCCCATGCTCACGGTAGCCGTAAAAGTTGATCAATTCACCGGCCTCACCGTTTTGCAACCGGTCGAACAACTCCCGGCGGGCGACGCTGTGGCGACACATCAGGCCGACCCCCACCTTCAAATTCTTTGCATCAGCTTTGTCGGCCAGTTCGAGAATCCGCCTGGTGCTTGGGCCGTCGATCGAGATCGGCTTCTCCATGAAGACGTGGACGCCCCGCTCAATGGCGTAGGCGAAGTGTGCGGCGCGGAAGGCTGGTGGCGTGGCAAAGGCCGCAATATCAATCCCTGGTCGCAGACTATCGATTGCCTGCTTGTATGACTCCATCCCGACAAAGCAGCGGTCATCGGAGACATCAACCTTCTCCTTGAACTGGGTGGCCAGCCCCTTCCGCTTATTATCAATCTGCGACTGGAAAATGTCGGCCATGGCATAGAGCTTGATGGCAGCGTCGGGTACTGAAAGTGCATCGGCGGCGGCACCGGCTCCCCGCCCTCCACAGCCTATGAGCGCCACACGAATCTCATCGGAGCCGCCCGGATGAACGGCCGGCTTCGCCTCCTTGGCAGCGAGTGACGACGACACTGTGCCGAGAGCCGCAACACTCGTCGCTTCCAGGAATGCCCTTCGGGTCGGCGAAGTGTTTTCCGTCGTGGTTGTCGGTGACATGGCTGCTCCTTGCGTCGGTTTTGTGTCGGTTGTCAGCCCCCGTAGGCTGACTGCGTGGGGGTTCGAATGAGATCGTCTTCAAGTGTTCGTTTGGCCGTGATCCCGATCCGGGACAAGGCGTCATGATAGTGCTTCACGGCCTCCTCCGGAAACACTTCGTCATCGGCCACGGCCCGCAGCAGGCGAACGAACGTGAGTTGGTCTTCCGCAGCGTTTATTTTGCGGCCGAAAAGGGCGACCCGTGCCCCGTGCTGCTTGGCTTCGGCGACCAAGGCAAAGGCATCGTGTGTCGTGCCCGCGCTGCCGCCAAGAATGCCCACGACAAGCGAACGATCATAGGCGGCAAGTTGTTCAGTCACGTCCGCCCCCAGGTACGGAATCTTGAGAAAGATCGGCCGCCCGCTGCGTGGCACACCCGCCAAGGCCCGCACGACATGATCGGCCAGGAACCGCGCGACATCACGAGGCTGCCCGTGAGTCTGCCGCCCTGAAACCTGCCGGAGCGAGTTGGGATAGAACACCTCCAGGAAATGCCGAAACTCGGCCTGCTCTGCAGCGAGGCGAAATTCTTTGTAGGCCAACAGCATTTCGCGATCCAGCGCAGCATCGTCGTTGAACGTGAGCGAAAAAAGCCCGAGATCAACCTTTGGTCGCGATACGTTGGACCGGACGGTTGTGCAACCGTACTGGGCCTGTGATATGGTCGCGGTTGAGAACGGTAGAGCGGGTTGGCCCGCGTAGCCCCCCGTTCCGGCAGCAAGCCAGATGTCGGTCGTATCGTTCATTCGAACGGCAGCCGTGACGGTTGAATCGTCGAAAATTTGCTCATTGAGTGCCAGACACTCGCTCGTGCTCGCGCTCATGAGCATGACGTCGATGAGCCCCTGACGTACGATCTCACGAATCTGGTCGCGGTAGTCATGGATCGATCGATAGGGACCGATGCCGGCGGTGCCGGAGGGCCGTAGCCCGGGGGCGGCCAGCCCGAATGCCATGTCGGCATCCTTGGCATCGGCGAGGATGAAATCGCGGCAGTTGGGATCGGCCACAATACGTGCCAACTTCACGTCGAGCGACTTGGTGCTAACAGCTGTCATGACGGTAGCGTACCCGATATCGTGTTTTCGTCCGAATGTCACCGGCTCGTTTCGTGACCTTGCTGCCTCGACGGGCCACAACCCGCGGCCACGGCTGCCGGAACGAGCCCTCTCGCCCTGCCACAATCCTTGGTATGGTCCGCTGAAGCAAACAGACGAGTATTTTTTCGAAACGGGGTGAATGGTGAACAATCAGCCGTGGCCAGCGAATCTCTTTCGTGTGCACGCGTGGGGTGTGGCACTCGTCGTCATCATTGCTGCATCGGCCGGTTCGCGAAGCGCGGCAGAGCAGACCATCCAATCGCGTCCGAATGTGCTCCTCCTGCTGGTCGATGATCTCAAGCCGGTGCTCGGATGTTACGGCGATCCCCGTGCGAAGACTCCCAATATCGACCGTCTCGCGCGCCGCGGCATGCGGTTCGACATGGCGTATTGCAACGAGGCGGTTTGTGCTGCTTCACGATACGCGCTGCTCGTGGGTTCCCGGCCAACCTCAACCGGGCTTTATGACCTGGGCAGTGACCTGCGTCGTCGGCTCCCTGATGCTGTCACCATGCCCCAGTTTTGTTCACGGTACGGGTACCGCTCGGAGTCACTGGGCAAGGTCTTCCATGTGGGCCATGGCAATGCTGGTGACCCTGAATCATTTGACGTTCCACCCTTTCAAGATGTGGTGATCGAATATCGTGATCCGACGAGCGCTGCCGATGGTCGGCTGACCCGCGAAGAGGCCTTATTTGCCAACGCGCATCTCGGGGAGATCGCCAGGCTGCCCCGAGGAGCGGCGTTTGAATCCCCTGATGTGGCAGACGATGCCTATGCGGATGGTCGCGTGGCCACGGAGACGATTCGTCGTCTGCACGCGGCTGCCAATCGCCGGGATGCGGATGGAACACCATTCTTCATTGTCGCCGGTTTCGTGCGTCCCCATCTTCCCTTCAGCGTGCCCCGACGATATTGGGACCTCCACGATCCGGGCTCACTCCCAGTGGCAACGCATATCGAGCCGCCGCGGGCGGCCCCCGAGTACGCTCTCAAACGAGGCGGTGAGATCACGGCCTACCGGCCGGTGCCCGAGACCGGTGATGTCGGGCAGGCACTCGCCCGGCAACTCGTCCATGGCTACTACGCCAGCGTGAGTTACGTTGATGCTCAGATTGGCCGGGTGCTCGACGCGGTGGATCACCATGGTCTCTCCGAGAATACGATCATCGTGCTCTGGGGAGATCACGGCTTTCACCTTGGTGACCATGGCTTCTGGACAAAGCACACCAACTACGAGCAAGCGAATCGTATTCCGTTGTTGCTGATTGCGCCAGGAGTGACACTCCCGCACAGCAGCAGTTCTCAGCCCGTCGAATCAGTCGACATCTATCCAACCATCGCTGATCTGACCGGTCTGCCTGTGCCCGATGGTCCGCAGCGGATCGACGGTGAGAGCCTCGTGCCTCTGCTGCGGGATCCGCAGGCACGGCTGGACCGAGACTATGCGCTGCACTGCTTTCCCCGCGGTGGCCGACTTGGCAGAGCCATCCGCACCGACCGCTACCGTCTCGTCGAATGGCGTGAGAAGGACGAGACACGTCCTTTCGAGTACGAACTTTACGACTACGAGGAAGATCCGCGCGAGCAGCGGAATCGCGCAGTCGAGCAGCCAGATGTGGTGGCGAAACTATCTGCAATCCTTGCCGCGACGCCTGCTCCGGTGATGCCGGGAGCGACACCTGAACATGCGCGGCCGGCTCGACAGCCGAATGTCGTGATCATCTTTATCGATGACATGGGCTGGGGTGACCTGTCCTGTTTTGGCAACAACGCCGCCCGCACGCCCGAGATTGATCGTCTGGCCGCCGAGGGCTTGCGGTTTGAACAGTTCTATGTCGCCGCGCCGATCTGCTCACCCTCACGCTGTGGCCTGCTGACAGGACAATATCCCCAACGCTGGCGGATCACGTCGTATCTCAACAATCGGGAAGACAACGATCGCCGCGGTATGGCCCAGTGGCTCGCCCCAGAAGCTCCCACCGTTGCCCGGGTGCTCAAGGAGGCTGGGTATGCCACTGGTCATTTTGGCAAGTGGCATCTCGGTGGCCAGCGGGATGTGAATAACGCTCCCCTGATCACTACGTACGGCTTCGATGAGTCGCTGGCCAATTTCGAGGGGATGGGTGCGAAGCTGTTGCCGATGACGCTCCGCCCCGGAAGCAGCCGGCCAGGTCGGATCTGGGGCGATGCAGAGCGGCTTGGTGGGCCGGTGATCTGGGTGCAGCGGTCGGAGATCACCCAGACCTTTTGCGATGCCGCGATCGCATTCATGCGGAGGGCTGTCGATGCCAGACAACCCTTTTTCGTCAACATCTGGCCCGATGACGTGCACAGCCCCTTCTGGCCGCCGGTTGAGTCGTGGGGTGACAGCAAGCGCGGCAACTACGTGGCTGTGCTCGAGGCAATGGATCGGCAGTGTGCGCGGCTCTTCGCCTACCTGCGGAGTTCACCGGCCGTTCGCGACAACACCTTGGTGCTCTTGTGTTCCGACAATGGTCCGGAGCCCGGCGCGGGATCGGCGGGACCGTTTCGCGGGGTGAAGACTCAACTCTACGAGGGTGGCATCCGCTCACCGCTGATCGTGTGGGGTCCGGGACTGCTCAGCCCGGGAGTTGCCGGAGGCGTGAATGCGACTACGGTGCTCTCGGCGCTCGACATCGCGCCAAGCCTGATCACGCTGGCGCGCGCTGCGTTGCCCGAGCAAGTTCGGTTTGACGGTGAGGATCGCTCGGCTTCACTCGTCGGCGCCGGAAAAGCTGTGGAGCACCCGCCGCTCTTCTGGCGACGTCCGCCTGATCGCAAGATGTGGGAGCCGACTGGTGCGATACTCAACCCCGACCTCGCGATGCGGCGGGGTCGCTGGAAACTGCTCTGTAATACGGATGGTCGCAGTGTGCAGCTCTATGATCTTGAGACCGACCGTGGCGAGAAACGCAATCTGGCTGATGTGCATCGCGATGTGGCCGAGCAGATGCTAGCAGATCTGCTGGCGTGGCATCGTGACATGCCGCCCGATGCCGGGGACACGCTCGGGCGTGAGGCAGCGTCGCAAGTGCGGGAGGATGATCGATGAACAGGATTGCTGTGATGTACGCGATGGGTAGGGAACGTCACCGAAGTGAGGAAATCTCCATGCGTCTGGGCGGCATCTTAAAACTGCACCGCACGGGAACGTGAAAAAGATATCTGGTTTCCGATCCGGCTGTCATTCGCCATGTGTTACTCGACAATCTGGCCAACTATGACAAAGCGTTTCCAGAATATGCCGGCTACTCAGGGTGAGCCTAGCGAGAAATCGGCTGCGACCGCGTTAAGAAGGCAAAGAGATCACGAACCTGTGTATCGGTCAGGTTGTCAAGCAGGCCATCGGGCATCAGGCTTCGGCCTACCGGAGAAAGTTCATCAATCTCGTTCGCGGTGAGAACCACGTCTTCACCATCAAGGCCACGCATGACAACCAGTCCGGTATCCCGCTCCACCACAAAGCCGCCGATGCTGCGGCCGTCAGCTGTGATTGCCACCTGATACTCATAGCCCTCACGGATTTCGGCATTGGGATGCACGATACTCAGAAGCATCGTCTTTAGCTTGTCGCGTTGGTACGGGGTGAGATCTGGCCCCACATTGCCACCCTTATGAAACAGTCGGTGGCAGCCGGCACATGTGGCAGTGAAGATTCGTTCTCCCTCGTAGGCATCACCGTTGCCGCGCGCGATCACGTTGAGAATGGAGTCGATCTTTTTTTCGATCACCTCGCTGGCACTGCCATCCGCCGGGGGAAGGAGCTGTCTGGCCTTTGCTTGCACCACCTCGTCCTGATGCAGCCGCAGGCGATCGGCGATCACTGCTGGAATCAGCGAGGGTGTGATCTCGCCGTGCTCAACCGCGTGGAGAAGTGCCCGCGCCGACGCACCGCGGCTCACGAGAAACGCCAGCGCACTGTCCCGCACGGAGTCAGCCAGTCGTGGCAGGTCGGCCACGGCCTGAGTGGCCAGGTTTGCGTTGTCATAGTGAGCCAGCGCCGCAAATGCCGCTCGCGCGACGTCCGGATCGTCGCCACGGGTGAGTTCTCGGAGCAGCGGCAGGGCCGGAGTCGATTTCAATTCACCGAGCGTGCGGATGAGCGTGAGTCGCTCAGCGGCATCCTGATCCGGGTTCCTGATCCGGGCGATTGCCTCTGCAGCGGCCGCAGCATCACCCTGTCGCAGCCGCAGTAGAAGCGGGCTCGCGCCTGAGGCCGCCATGGCAGTCAGAAACTCATCAGGTAGCCCCGTCATCGCACGACCTCGGTATGCTGCGGAAAATCCGGACAGCAACCGAGCAGCGTGCTGTTGGGTCGGGGCCATCGTCAGCAGCCGGGCACAGGAAAGCAGATCAGTCTGTCGACCTGTGGCGGCAAGCCGTTGCATGATTCTTGGGAGCAGCGTGTCGTTTACGATCGGCTCATCCCAGGTGCCCCTGTCGGCCAGCAGATCGATCACTGCGTCGGCTGCCGAGCCAATCTGTTCTTCAAGTGCCCACCAAATCAGGAGCGGGATGCAGGGATCAGAGGCATCTTCGTCACGTCGCATGAGCGCGGCAACAATCGGCAGGCTCTGCTCCGCCGGTAAACGTCGCGCCGTGCAGGCCAACTGAGCCCGTACGCAGACATCGGGATCAACGGTCGCGAGGCTTACCAACTCGGGTGCCAGTGACTTCGGCAGTCTGCCGGCGTCACCGAGCAGCCGCACGGTCCACTCCCGCACCGGAGCAAAGGGATGGTTCAAGCCCGAGTGGGCGAGGGTCTCGTCGAGACCGGCAATCTGATGCAGAGCCCACAGCGCCTCCAAGCCTGTCTGGCCTGGCTGACTCAACTGTTGCCGCAGCGTCGGCAGTGATGCAGGATCTCTCCGCTCACCGAGGATTTGGAGAGCCATCCGGCGATGCCACTTATTGGGGTGCGCGAGAAGGCCAATCAGATCGGTAGTTGATTTATCGGCCAGTCGCAGATCGTTTTCTAGAGGTGATGCGCGACCACGCAGTCGATACACACGACCCGTGGTGTTGTCGATTTGGTTTTGGTAATGCTGGCCGTGGGCGATGTAGTAGTCGTAGAAGTCGGCGACGAACAGGCTGCCATCCGCTGCGTTGGCGATGAATACCGGCCGGAAGGCCTCGTCCGCGGTCGTGACGGCGTCGAGGCGGTCGACCGTCTCGAAGGAACAGCCCCGCGGCACCCGTTGTGCGTTGATGACCTTGCCGTGCAGGGGATCGATACAAAAAAAGTCACCAGTGTACTCGGCCGGAATGGCGGTTCCCTCAGCGACCGCCGCAAGATGCGAGAAGCGTGGGATCGGATTCGCGCTCCGCATGGGTGGAATCGCACCGAAGGCGTAAGGATGCCGGGGTGGCCCATATTTTCCTGGATTGTGGGCTGCTGCCCCGCAGTGGCTTCCCTGCATGTAGTGATAGCCCCGCGTTCCGCCGGCGTTCGTGCCGGAGAAGAGCCGACCCAGCGCGTCAAACTCGAGCCCCCAGAGATTTCCGCCGCCCTCAGCAAAGATCTCGTAATGTCGGCTTTCAGGATGATATCGCCAGACCATCGGCCCCGCGACTGATACGACCGTTGTGTCGTCGATTCCTGGTCGTGTGACATGACTCGAAGTGGTACTCCCCTGGCCACCGTAAAGCCAGCCATCAGGGCCCCACGTAAGTGAATTCGCCGTGGCATGGGTGTCTTCCAGGCCAAAGCCTTCAAGATGAACGACGGGATCACCGTCGGGCAGGTCATCACCGTCAGCATCGACGTAAAACAAGAGAAAAGGCGGGTTGAGAACCCAGACGCCACCGCGGCCGGGAGCTGCGGACGTGACCATGTTCAACCCGGATATAAAAACACGATGGGTGTCGTACCGGCCGTCACCATCGGTGTCTTCATGAATCGTGACCGAATCACGGCCTGTGTCATGGAGCGGTGGAGCGGGAGGAGTTTTGTCAAAGACGCTCCGGTAATACTGATCACGACTGAGCACCGTCACTCCCGCCGGATAGGGATACTGGCGATAATTTGCCACCCAGAGTCGCCCACGGCTGTCAAAGTTGAAATGGGTTGGCTGAGCCACCAATGGTTCGTGAAGGATTTGCTCGATGACGAAATCATCAGCCGCGGTGAGCTTTCCAGCAGACTCGGCGGGAGCAAGTCGTGGCCCCCCAATGGTCGCTGCCTCACCGAGCCCGGTCGTGGCCTGTCGAAACAGATTGAACGCCGACGTGGCCGGCTTGTCTGGCTGAGGGCCGCCGAACGCCGGAGTGGCATCGCCAAGTCGGAAATCCCAGGGGCCCGCCATCCGGCACTCCTTGAAATACGTCACCATCATCGGTGGTTCAGCCGTGAATCCACCATCATCGCGCTGATTGAACACGTGAAACACGACCTCGTTCCACGCGTCCGGCTTGAGCAGGCCGACCGGAACCTTGTGGCGAAGGTTCAGTTCCCGCCCCGACACGAAATCGGGGGGCATGGTTCCCCCGGTTCCGATCTTCTGGCCGTTGATGAACACCTCATGGGCATCGGCAAGCCCACGGACGATGATGCCGACCGACTCCCGATACAGATCCCGATCATGCTTCCCGAAGCATTCTGGATCGGGCAACACCCAGGTGCGGTACCAGGCATGACCGTCGTACTCGGCTGTTCCCGGCAGGCCGCTCTGTTCCCAGGTGCCGGGCACGACGATTGATTGCCACTCCGGGGCTGCCAAGGCCGATGACGACAGCAGCGCACTCAGTATCAGGCCCCACGCCAGTGGCGGTCGGCTGCAACGCCCGCGGGTTGTGAAGAAAGCGGACACGCTCATCACGTGCTCTCCCGGAGTGTCAGTCATGGAGAGAAGCCGCAGAAAAACCTCTCTCGTTTCATCGAAAAATCGTACCGGCCCGCCCCCGATTCATAAAGCAACCGTCCAAAGCACGGTCTCCGATCGCTGAACGACGAGATCTTGATTGCATCACTTCTACGACATGGTACCGTAACGGCTCCTTTGCGGATCCCTCGCTGATGCCAACGGCCGTCGTGAACTTCGCCCCGACACCCGGCTCCGTGGAGCTCCGTGACGTGGTCATTCCAGAGATCACCGCGGACGATGTTCTCCTGGAGGTGTCTCATGTCGGTGTGTGCGGGAGTGATCTGCACCAGTGGTCGGGCGACCACTCTTGGCCGGTCATGTATCCCGTCATCCTTGGGCATGAGTTCAGTGGTACGATCGCCAGGGTGGGTGACAATGTACATGACTGGAAGATCGGGGATCGCGTTGTCAGTGAGACAGCGGCGGTCATCAGTTCCGACAACCCGATGACTCGTCGGGGGCTTTACAACCTCGATCCGACCCGTAAGGGGTTCGGCTACGGCGTTGATGGCGCGATGACCAGCTTTGTCCGTGTACCCGCCAGAATCGTGCATCACCTGCCTGCTGGGTTGCCCTTCGATCAGGCATGCCTGACCGAGCCGTGCTGCGTTGCCTATTCGGCCACCGTGAAGAATGCGCGGATTGAGCCGGGAGACCGGGTGGCCGTGCTTGGCCCGGGCACGATCGGCATTCTGTGCGCTGCCATCGCCCGACTCTGTGGAGCAGAGGTGGCGGTGGTTGGTCTGCCCTGCGATGCGAAACGACTTGAGGTCGCGAAACACTACGGTTGCGAGACCATTGTCGATGACCCGAAGGTCTGGGCGTTTGCCCGCGACGGCCTCGGCTGCGATGGGGTGATCGATGCTGCCGGAGTCAGTGCCACACTCATGGTCGCAATGGATATCGTTCGTCCTGCCGGCTGGATTTCGAAAGTCGGCTGGGGGCGCCAGCCGCTCGGATTCTCCCTTGACCCGCTCGTGCAAAAAAACGTCACGCTCCAGGGCAGCTTCAGTCACAACTGGCCGATTTGGGAGCGGGTGATCGCTCTGCTGGCGAGTGGAGCACTCGACGTGCGGCCCATCATCGGAGGTGTCTGGCCGCTCCAGCAATGGCACGAAGCCTTCACGCAGATGCACCACGGCGCTGTCGTCAAGAGCGTGCTGAGCCCAGCAATGATCTAGCGAGTGACACCGGTGAGGCTCACGGAAAAAGTCATCATTGTCACCGGTAGCGGAACCGGCATCGGCCTCGCGATCGCCCGGCGCTGCGTCGATGAGGGAGCCCGGGTGGTCATCCATGATCTGCGGGCTGATCTTGTAAGCCACGGTGTCGAATCGCTGCGTGGCAGCACAGCCAACCCCCGCGCGATCGGCCACGTGGAGGACATCACGGCCTGCGGTTGTCCCGAACGACTGGTAGAAGTCACCCTGGCGGCGTTCGGAAGGCTCGATGGCGTTGTCAACAATGCAGCTGTGATCACCACAGGCGACATTCATTCAACGCCGGCCGCCTCCTTTCTTCATACGGTCGCGGTCAACACGCTGGCCCCCCTGCAACTCATTCAGGCTGCACTCCCGCATCTGCGGGCAAGTCGGGGAAACGTGCTGAACATCGGAAGCGTCAATGCCTGGTGTGGTGAGCCGAATCTCCTTGCATACTCGATCTCTAAGGGCGGCCTGATGACATTGACACGCAATCTGGGTGACGTCCTCTTTCGGAATGAGGGAGTCCGCGTCAACCAGATCAACCCAGGCTGGGTGCTGACGGAGAACGAGGTAGCGCGGAAGCGGAGCGATGGGCTCGCCGATGACTGGCCGACATATCTACCACCGCAGTTCTGCCCGGCGGGGCGACTGATCCGTCCCGATGAGATCGCGGCCGCTGCCATCTACTGGCTGGCCGATGAGTCGGGGCCGATCAGTGGTCAGGTTGTCGATCTCGACCAACATCCCTTCATCGGTAGAAATCCGCCCAAGGACAGCACGACCATTCCGCCGCCCCCTACGTCGAGATGAAAACACTCCCGAACCCACCTGCTCCCAGGCGGCCACGACTGGCAGCCTTTCCCAAGGCCTTTATGCGGTCACTCTGCAGGGATGGTGACATGCGCATCGCGGACTGGATCACGCTGGCTGCTCCTCTCGGCCTTGAGGGACTGGAGTGGTATGCAGGATTTCTGGAAATGGCCGACGAGGACAACTGGCCACACTTGCGGCGAGCTGTCGAGGCGGAGGGCATGACGATTCCGATGCTCTGCTGCTCCCCGGACTTCACACATCCCGATCCGGCTTTCCGGGAGGGTGAGATTGCCAAACAGAAGCGGTGGATCGACATGACAGTGGCCCTGGGAGGATCGTTCTGTCGGGTGCTGTCGGGCCAACGGCGTCCCGAACTGAAGCCCCACGAGGGAGTGAGACTGGCTGCGAATTCCATTCGGACATGTCTTCCGTATGCAGCCGAACGGGGCGTCACCCTCATTCTGGAAAATCACTACAAAGATGATTTCTGGGAATACCCTGAGTTTGCCCAAACCATGGAACTCTTCTGTGAGCTGGTCGATGCGATCGACGATCCACATTTTGGCGTGAACTACGACCCGAGCAATGCATTCCTCGCCGGTGACGATCCTCTTGAACTGCTGCGCCGCGTCTCCGGTCGTGTCGTCACCATGCATGCCAGTGACCGGATGTTGATCACCGGCACGCTTGCCGACCTCCGTCGTGAAGAGGAGGGGGCGAGTGGCTATGCGAGACGGTTGAAGCATGGCGAAATTGGGAAGGGGCTCAATGACTATGACGCCATCTTTTCGGTGCTTGCATCCGAGGGATTCTGCGGCTGGATCAGCATTGAGGATGGCGTGAACGGCATGGACGAACTGGAACGCAGCGTCAGTTTTGTGCGCGACAAGATTGCCAAGCATTGGCCACGTGAGGAGACGGCACGCTGTGTCGCTCAATGATCGATTCTCCCAAGGTGATAGCATGCGTCCGATCGTGCAGATTTCTCTCGACCTCACTGACCTTGACGAAGCGCTTGAGACAGCAGCCACGGCGTTGCGGGCAGGCGTCGATTGGCTGGAGGCCGGAACACCCCTGATTCTTGCCGAAGGGCTGCACGGCGTCCGGCAACTGCGGGCAGCCTTCCCCGGTGTGCCGCTGGTGGCAGATCTCAAGACCATGGACGGTGGTTACTTGGAGGCCGAAATGATGGCGACGGCGGGTGCCACCCACGTTGTCGTCATGGCCCGCGCCCATGAGGAGACCATCAAGTGTGTCGTCAGGGCAGGAGCCGATTTCGGATGCAAGGTGATGGGTGACAACCTCGGCTGCCATGACATGGTGACTGCTGCCAAGAGTCTCGAGGACCTCGGTTGTGACTATGTCGTTCACCACATCGGATACGACGAGCGTCGCGGGATTGCGGCAGCTGGGCGACCGATGCCCAGTCCATTGGATCAATTGCGGGAAGTGGTTGCAGCGGTGCATGTGCCTGTCCAGGCGGTTGGTGGCCTTTCCATCGAGCAGGCGATCCGCTGCCCGCAGTACGGTGCACCTCTCGTCGTGCTTGGAGCACCGCTGACGATTGATGCTGATGCTTTCCGCACCGCTGACGGCGACCTCGAGGGGGCGTTGCGGCTCATCTGCCGAACGATTCATGGTGAGTGAACGACGAGCCCGCTCTGGTATCTCCTTGCAACCGCTCGCCGATCGGCTCCAAGGTGATCTTGTCACCGACGACGTTGCTCGCACGATCTATGCGACCGATGCCTCTGAGTATCAGGAGCGGCCGCTGGCCGTGGCCTTTCCCAAGACCGACGCCGACGTTGGCGAGATCGTCCGCTTCGCGGCCACCCACCGACTTGGGCTGATTCCGCGGGCCGCTGGCACGTCGCTGGCCGGGCAGGTTGTCGGCAACGGCATCGTGGTCGATCTCGGTCGCCATCTGAACCGCATTCTCTCGCTCGATGTTGATCGGCGGCGGGTGCGGGTGCAGCCAGGGGTCGTTCGTAACGAACTCAACCGGTTCCTCGCCCCCCACGGCCTCTTCTTTGGCCCCGAAACCTCCACCGCCGGCTGGGCGATGATCGGTGGCATGGTGGGCAACAACTCCTGCGGCTCCAATTCGATCGCTTACGGCACCACCCGCGACCACCTCATCTCGGCCCGTGGCTTTCTCGCCGACGGGTCCGAAGCCACATTTGGCCCACTCGACGCGGCCAGCTTCCGGTCGGCCTGCGCGGCAGGCGGCTCGCTCGAAACGACGATTTACCGCGAACTCCACACAATCCTGTCAGACGCCGCCACGCGGCAACTCATCCGTGACTCGTTTCCACGGCGCGAGGTGACCCGTCGCAACACCGGTTACGCCCTCGATGCTCTGATGGATGCGTCGTGCTTTGATCCGGAGAGCACCGCTGACTTCAACGCCTGCCGCCTGCTGGCCGGCTCCGAAGGCACGCTCTTCATGGGTGTCGAGTTTGAACTCAGCCTGATCCCGCCGCCGCCGCCGGGGGCCCTGCTCTGCATTCACTGTGACACCGTTGACGAGGCCCTGCGGGCGACAGTCATTGTGATGCGGGATCTCACTGGCCGCGGGATTCGCCCCACCGGCTGCGAACTGATCGATAAGAAGATCCTCGACTGCACGCGAGACAATCTAAAACAGACCCGCAACCGGGCGTTTGTGGTGGGTGATCCCGGGGCGGTGCTCGTTGTCGAACTCCGCGACTCCGATCACGACCGCGTCAGCGACGATCTCG
>JAQBZA010000484.1 GCA_027622795.1 Planctomycetota bacterium
ACTCGTCACGCCTGCGGCAGCGCCCAGCAGCCGCTCGATCTCCTCAATAAAGATTCTCGTGAGAGCGGCGACGGCCGCAGGCCGATCGGCGAGAAAACCCCGTAATCGCTTCGGCACGGAGATCACCCACTGTCGCACGGGCACCGGTGGAATCACGTGATCGACAAGGTGCGCGGCAGTCTGCGCCATGTGCCTGCCATTGCAGGACGGGCAAACCCCGCGCCCCTTGCACGAGAACGCGATGACAAACCCCTGGCCGCAGCCCGTGCAGAGGGCACGGCCGAACCCGAAGCAGAGGATGCCGCACTCGAGATAGCCGCGGAGTTCCTCCTCGACGTAGCCCGGCACGGGACGCTCCGCCTCGTCACGCCACTCGAGCCAGCTCGCGAGGCTCTCGGAGATGATCTTGTGGAGGGGAGTCTTCTCGGGGCGGCGACGCTCGTAGCGGCGGCGTGGTGCCGGGCCGGCATGCGGCCGGAGGCGGGGCCGCGCGGGAAATCCGCAGAGTGCAGCGACCATGGGCAGAACGGCGAGTGGACGGGAGTAGTGTGCGCCCGTACACTACTTGCGGGATGCCGTCCCCCGCCAACAGGCCCCCCGGAGCGCAGCGATCCAGGCCGCTGGCGCTTCCGGTGCTCACGCCCGAGTAACCGGAATCGTTCTGTGATCCACCGCGGCTCTGAATCATTCCAGCAACTCGGCGGCTTGGAGAACCTGAAGGCGTTTTGTCTCCGGGCCATGCGACGCCAAGGTGAGGGCCAGCCAAACAACAGGCCCCGCGGCGTCCTGCTTCTCTCTCCTCCCGGCTGCGGCAAGTCACAGTTCGCGAAGGCCCTCGGCAACGAGACAGGGCGGCCGACGGTGGTGCTCGATGTCGGCGCCCTGCTCGGGTCTTTGGTGGGCCAGTCCGAGAGCAACGTCCGGGCGGCCCTCAAATTGGCCGACGCGATGGCTCCGTGCGTGCTGTTCGCCGACGAGATCGAGAAGGCACTGGCCGGGGCTACGAGTTCGGGCCAGTCCACCGCTGCGCGGTGCCAGCGACGCCGGTCGGCCCCGGCGATGGTCGGGCCTGATCAAACAGTGGGCTGGTTGACGGTCACGGCAACGCATGCCCATACTCTCCTTGAAACAGTCCCGGAACAGTGTCGCTTCGTGGTGCAGCGATTGAGGGAAACACCTCCCCTGCGGTGCAGAGGACATCGCCGAGGCCCGTCGAATGAGGATGCGATTCAAGCGGTCATCACCGGTCGGTCGCCGGCGGATAGATCCTGGCGTGTGCCAGCCTGAGCCCCTGGAAACTCGGGCACTGTTGTGTGCCACGATCCACGTGGTCGTCGGGAGCAACCCCGGTTCGGGCACGGCGATTGATGCTCAGGCCGATCATTCGCCGCTCTCACTCATGGGAGCCGATCTCCAGGTGACTGCCTCGTCGCTTGGTGACGATCTTGTCATTGCGTCCTTGCCGCATCCTTCGCTTGCATCGTTTCGCGTCAATCAGACCGGCGCCACGGGTTCCAGCGCAGACGCGGCCATCGACGCGGTCGTGAGTGGGTTTTCTGCCGACGTCCAGTCGGTCTGGTTTGACTCGCAGGCCACATATATCGTAGCCACCGGCGTGCCTTCCTATGACGTCGGGCCTTGGCTCGACGGCAACCCATCCGTGGCCACCGACCGCAATTGGATCTTCCAGATACCGCACGATCCCCAGCCAAATACCGGCACGACAACCAGCACGCCCCTCGGCAACATAGGCGTCTACGTCAATGGAGTTCCAATCTACGACGCTCAAGATGGGATGTCGTACAGCAACCAGGGTGTTTGGCGGCAAAACGCGATAGTGTTTGAAGAGTTGGGCTTTGATTCAGCACTTGGTCACCCGTCGCCCGTGCAGACAGGCGGAGGACCTGGCGGTCCCGGTGGTCCTGGTGGTCCTGGTGGTCCACCCCCACCGCCTCCCGGTGGCGGGACAGGAGGGTTTGTGGATGGTGCGTACCATCATCATCAAAATCCT
Organism: Planctomycetota bacterium; assembly: GCA_027622795.1. Classification (GTDB taxonomy): domain Bacteria; phylum Planctomycetota; class Planctomycetia; order Pirellulales; family UBA1268; genus CACORA01. The sequence goes on from JAQBZA010000484.1 coordinate 2,012, forward strand.
GTGTCGCTCCGGGCGCAGCTCGGTGATGAAGGGGCTGGGCATTCTCCCATTCTCGGTTGGGCGTTTGATGGCTACCCGATCTACGGGCCGTATGGGTATGCCAACAGTGACGGCACGGGCGGGATTGTGCGGGTGGAGAGCAGCTATCGGCTCAAGTCGGGAACCCGTCCCAGTGGTCCAGGCGGCAGCTATGACGGCGCCTATATCGAGGACTATGAATTCGTTTCTGGAAGCGGATTCCTCGACGAACACAACGGCCGGTTTTCCATCACGCCCGAGTATCCACAAGGCACCTATCACTATGTGGCAACGATCGGTGCAGATGGAAAGGCCGCCTATCCCTACGCGATTGGGCCCACCTACTTCGGAGTTGTCGTAACCGCGAACTTCAGTCAGACCGTCACGGTTCCAGAGACAGCGACGCAGTACGACGACCCACGCATGATCGTGAACGTCGCTGCGGGGGCGTCGGTGATTGACACCGCGACCTATACCGGAAATGAGGTCATCGCCAAACGCGGCGGTGGCACGCTGATCCTCAACAAGGTCAACAGCCACTCAGGCGGGCTGGAGGCTGATGCAGGTAGTGTTCAGGTTGAAAATGAGGGTGCACTCAACGGTGGTCCTCTTTTGATTCAGCCGGGTGCAGGGGTCGCGTTTGATGTCTCGTCCACGGTCCTCGATGTCGCTGCGATCGATGTGCCTGCGCTGGCGCATCTTGATGTGGGGACGG
>JAQBZA010000020.1 GCA_027622795.1 Planctomycetota bacterium
AAGATGCCCCACCAGATTCTGAGCCTCGCGAAGATCTCTCCGTTGATCTCCACGTCGATCTTGAGAATGCGGTAAAAATCTGGCTCCGCGGCCTCGGGCAGGTGATGTTTCAGCGGCATGCCGGCACGGGCCTGCTCTTCCTGATCGGCATGGCGTTTGGCTCGCCGTGGCTGGCTGCCGGAGCGGCGGTCGGCGGGGCGATCGGACCGCTGGTCGCCTGGCTGCTCCGTCGCGACCGGGCCGCAATTGCCGACGGGCTCTATGGCTACAACTCGGCGCTCGTGGGTGCGGCCGCCGGCTTCTTTCTGCCGCTAAACCTCACGACGCTCGCGTTGGCGGCCGGCGGCGCGGCCCTCGCCGTGCCGGTGACCGGGCTCCTCCGTCGGCTCCCCTTCCCTGCGTACACGACGGCCTTCGTGATCGTGGCCTGGGGCATGCTGATCCTTGCAGGTGATCTCGGCGCCCGCCCGGCGGCAACGGCCGCCACTGAACCGGTCCTGCGGCCCGGCTGGGCGGGGCTCGCCGAGGAAGTGTTGGCCGGTCTGGCCGAGGCGATGTTTTCGGCCAACGTTGCCAGCGGTGCCTGTTTCCTCGCCGGTATCTCCTGGAGCGCCTGGCGGCAGGCGCTTGTGGCTGTGGTCGGAGCCCTCCTCGGCACGTGTCTGGCGATCTACCACGGCGACCCGGCTGGCCAGCTTGCGTTCGGCATCTACGGCTACAACGCGGCCTTAGCGGCGATGGCGGCCTGGCTGGCCTGGCCGTCGCTGGTGCCGGCCGCATTGGCGGCCTGTGTGAGTGTTCCTTTAACAGAATTTTTTCCGAGCAATTTTGGCGTGCCCGCCTTGACGGCACCCTTTATCATGGCGACGTGGATCGTGTTGCTGCTGCTGCGGCTGGATCGGTCCCTCTCCCCGAACAAGGATCACGAGCGATGCACCTGACGCCCCGCGAGATGGAAAAAGTGATGGTCTATGCCATGGCGGAGGTGGCGCTCAAACGCAAGGCCAAAGGCATCAAGCTCAACCATCCCGAGGCGATGTCGATCATCTGCGCTACGGCAATGGATGGCGCCCGCGAGGGCAAGACCGTGGAGGAAGTGATGAAGATCGCCTCCGATGTGCTCACCAAGGCCGACGTGATGGAAGGTGTCGCCGACATGATTCCGTTTGTGCAGCTTGAGGCCGTATTTACTGACGGCAGCCGCCTTGTCACCGTCCACCAGCCGATCCGCTAGCGTCTCAAACTTCTTTGCACCCTCTCCGAGGAGCATTGCTATGGCTAAAAAATCCTCCGCCTCCTGGCAGCGACACAAGCACGCGGCCCCGCACGCCGAGGGCCTCCACGACGTGGCCGTTGGCGGGGTGATCCTCGCCGCGGGCGACATCGAAATGAACGTCGGCCGGCCCACCGTCACGCTCAAGGTCCGCAACACCGGCGACCGCCCGGTGCAGGTCGGCTCCCACTACCACTTCTTCGAGGTCAACCGCGAGCTGGCCTTCGACCGGGCCGCCGCCTTCGGGATGCGTCTCGACATTCCGGCCACCACCGCCATCCGGTTTGAGCCGGGCGACGAAAGGCAGGTGACCCTCGTGCCGCTGGCCGGCAAACGCTACGCCCACGGCTTCGCCAACCTCGTGGACGGCTGGGTGGGCACGGGCCCCACCCCCGACTACCGCCCCAACTTCACCGTCGCCGTCAAGAAAGCCGCCGAACTCGGCTTCAAGTCGCTCCCACCGGAAAAGAAATGAAGATTCTCAGCCTGAACGATCTCCTGACCGACGAGCCGGGGGTCGGGGGAAGTCGAGGCGAGTTGGCGTATCCTCGCCTCCGAAGCCGAGGCTTTCACCGCCCCCGGCGGATTTGCTCAACACCCTCCACAACTTTTTAGAGATTGCCCTCATGTCGAAAATTTCTCGCAAGCAGTATGTCGATCTCTTCGGGCCCACGGTTGGTGACAAGATCCGGCTCGGTGATACCGACCTCGTGATCGAAATCGAGCGGGATCTCCGCGTGTATGGTGATGAGGCCGTGTATGGCGGCGGCAAGACACTGCGGGACGGCATGGGGAGCGACAGCCAACTGACCAGCCACGGCGGCGCGCTCGACCTCGTCATCACCAATGCCACGATCGTCGACCCGACGATCGGCGTGGTAAAGGCCGACGTGGGCGTAAAAGACGGCAAGATTGTCGGCATCGGGAAGGCGGGCAACCCGAGCACGATGGAGGGCGTATCGCCCGGCCTCGCCGTCGGCCCGGCCACCGACGCGATCTCGGCCGAGCACCTGATCCTCACGCCGGCCGGGATGGATGCCCACGTGCATTACATCTGTCCGCAGCAGGTGTATGCCGCCCTCTCCAATGGCATCACGACATTCTGGGGCGGCGGCGTTGGGCCGACCGATGGCACCAATGGCACGACGATCACCTCCGGGCCGTGGAACCTGGAGATGATGTTCAAGGCGATCGAGGGGCTGCCGATCAACTTTGGCCTGCTCGGCAAGGGCAACTCTTCCGGGGCGGCCCCGATGGTGGAGCAGGTGCTGGCCGGAGCGGCCGGCTTCAAGATCCATGAAGACTGGGGGTCGACGCCGGCGGCGATCCGCGCCTGCCTGGCGGTGGCCGACGACTACGACGTGCAAGTGAGCATCCACACCGACACGCTCAACGAGAGCGGCTTCGTGGAAGACACGCTGGCCGCCATCGACGGCCGCACGATCCATACGTTTCACTCCGAGGGAGCCGGCGGCGGCCATGCCCCCGACATCATCAAGGTGACCGGCGAGCCAAACGTGCTGCCGAGTTCGACCAATCCGACGCTGCCTTACGGGGTGAACAGCGTGGCCGAGCTGTTCGACATGATCATGGTTTGCCACAACCTGAACCCCCGGATTCCCTCTGACGTGGCCTTTGCTGAGAGCCGCGTGCGGGCTGAGACGATCGCGGCCGAGGGTGTACTCCACGACATGGGGCTGATCTCGATCATCTCCAGCGACTCCCAGGCGATGGGCCGCGTCGGCGAGAGTTTTCTGCGGGCCATCCAGACGGCCGACCACATGAAGAAGGTTCGCGGGGCGTTGCCGCAGGATGCCCTGGGCAATGACAACTTCCGCGTGCTGCGGTTCGTGGCGAAGGTGACGATTAACCCGGCCGTCACGCAGGGCATCGCCCATGTGCTTGGGTCGATCGCGCCGGGGAAGATGGCCGACCTCGTGCTCTGGGAGCCCGCCTTCTTTGGTGCGAAGCCGAAGCTCGTGATCAAGGGGGGCATGATCAACTGGGCGACCATGGGCGATCCCAACGCCTCACTTCCCACGCCGCAGCCGATGATGTACCGGCCGATGTTCGGTGCGTTTGGCGCTGCGATGCCAGACACCTGCATCACGTTCATTTCGCAGGCAGCCCACGACCGTGGCCTGGCTGAGCGGCTGGGCCTCCGGCGGAAAGTGATGCCCGTCCGTGGCACCCGCACGCTCACCAAGCGGGATATGGTCCGCAACGATACGCTCGCGAAGATCGAGGTCGATCCGCAGACGTTCGCGGTGAAGGTCGATGGCCAGCATGCCACGGCGCCGCCGGCCAGGTCGCTGGCGCTCAATCAGCTCTATTTCTTCAGCTAGCGTCCGTTCGGATTTGTTTTTTCAGTTTTTCAGAGAGCGACTCATGCTTGCCGAGATCGACGCCACGCAGGTGGCCGCCCTCTGCGTGACGGCCTTTTCCGTGGGGGTGATCCACACGATCCTCGGGCCTGACCATTACATCCCCTTCATCGCCATGGCGCGGGCTGGTGGCTGGTCGACACCGCGGACGCTCGGCGTGACAGCCGCCTGCGGCCTCGGGCATGTGGCCGGCTCGGTGGTGATCGGCCTGGTGGGCCTCGCCCTCGGCATCGCCGTGATGGAACTGGAGGGGCTCGAGGCCCTCCGCGGCGACACGGCCGCCTGGCTTCTGATCAGCTTTGGCCTCGCCTATTTCACCTGGGGGATGATGCGGGCCTTTCGCTCCGCCGGCGGCGGGCATTCGCATCTGCACGTGCATGCCGATGGCACCGTGCATGCCCATGAGCACACCCACGAGGCCGACCACATGCATGTGCACCCGGCTGCTGATGAGGTGGCCGGCCAGAGCGAGGCGGGGCACGCGGCGCCGGCAGCCAGCGTGTGGGTGCCGTGGGCGTTGTTCCTCGTGTTTGTGTTTGGGCCATGCGAGCCGCTGATCCCGTTGCTCATGTACCCTGCCGCCAAGTCGAGTCCGTGGGCGGTGGCGCTCGTGGTGGCGGCCTTCACCATTGCCACCATCGGCACAATGCTGGCGGCGGTGCTCGTGGTCCGCTCAGGAGTGGCGCTGGTGCGACTGCCGCGGCTCGATCGGTTCAGCCATGCCTTCGCCGGGCTGGCCGTGCTGGTTTGTGGCATGCTGGTGAAGTTTGGACTGTAGCGTGCCTGAGCCCGCGCTCGTCGGTGGATCAGTCAACCGACGCCTTGGGCATCGGAAAGTTGACATTGTCGTGGGTCTCTCTGTTGAGCACCTGCACGGCCCGTTGAATGACGTCGCTGTGGTCACGAGCCAGATCCGTTGTTTCGTTCGGATCTTTCGCGAGATCGTAGACCTCCCAGTGGGAGGGGGAACGTCGAAGCAATCCGCGTCGCACTGCCTTCATATTGCCGAGTCGCACAGCCATCTGGCCTCCATATTCAGGAAACACCCATAGCAGAGGTGAGGGGCGGTCTTCGACGGTGCCCGTGTCGGCGAGGAGCCCCCACAGACTCACGCCATCAAGCCCCTCAGGGGTCGATGTTCCAGCGGCTTCGCAAACCGTGGGAAAGATGTCGGGAAACCAGGCGGGAACTTCACTTACCCGACCCGCGGGAATCCTTCCGGGAAACCGCATGATGCAAGGCACCCGCAATCCGCCTTCGTAGACACTCCCCTTATACCCGCGAAGCCCTGCGGTGCTGTTGAAGAAGGTGGCATCAACGCCACCAATGTGAAAGTGAGGATCGGCCCGTCCTTCATGCGTGGTCCCGTTGTCACTCGTGAAGATCACGAGGGTGCGATCTGTGACCCCCGCTTTGTCGAGGGCTGCCATCACTCGGCCGACATGGTCGTCGAGCTCCGCGATCATCGCGGCGTAGCCCGCACGGGGCCGCGGGTGGGGCAGGTAGCCGTTTCCCCCGCGGTACATCGTGTCATCCCAAGACTGTGGAAATCGGTTCACCGTTTCGATCGGTGGGTGCATGGCCACATGTGGCTCAGTGAAGGGAAGAAACAGAAAAAACGGTTCATTGGCATGTGCTGCGATGAAGGCTTCGGCCTCGGCAACGATCGGTCTGGATGCGTAGGTTTCCGCGATCCAGTCTGCCATGCGAACATCTCCTTCTGGCTGCTTGGCGTGGCCGGGGACCGGGTGGTGATTGATGATGACCTCGTCACGATTCTTCCACAGCGTGGGGGGGAAAAAACTATGAGCTACGGCCTGACAGTTGTATCCAAAGAAGAGGTCGAATCCCTTACGGTTCGGCTCTCCGGAACTGCCAACTGGCCCAAGACCCCACTTGCCCATGGCTCCGGTCGCATAGCCAGCCTGCTGAAGCAGTTGCGGAAACACGCGTGCATCGTTGCTGAGCGGGTGCTGCCCTTCCTTAAATTCCGGAAAGCTTCTGCTTGCCTGCCGATTTCCACGGATCTCGGCATGCCCAAGGTGGAGCCCTGTGAGAAGCACGCAGCGAGAAGGCGCACACACGGGAGCGCCTGCGTAAAACTGAGTGAATCTGAGTCCCTCGGTGGCGAGTTGGTCGATGTGTGGCGTGGAGATTTTCTTCTGGCCGTAGCAACCCGCTTCACCCCATCCCAGGTCGTCGGCCACGATCAAAACAATATTGGGGGGCGGTGACGCCACCGCGCTCTGATCACGGCCGTGCACCTCGCCAATGCAGATCACGGCGAAAAATATCAGGCTCCTCATGATGGCTCCGTGGGATAATCGCAGGCGACCATAGACTCCGCGTGCGTCTTGTGCACACGAAGTCATCCGCCGATAACTGTATACCATCGAGATTCGGTTCGGAAGAAACCGACGAACCCTTTGGACGCGGCATGCGACTTCTGAGTTGGAATATCCACAAGGGCATCGGTGGTCGCGACCGCCGCTATTCTTTATCCCGGATCATCGACACGATCGAGTCGGAGAATCCCGACTTGATCTGCCTTCAGGAGGTTGATCGCCTCGTCCATCGCAGTCACTTTGACGACCAGCCACGGCTGCTCGCCCGCTACTTTCGCTGCCACTCGGTCTTTCAATCAAACGTCCAGGTCGGCGAAGGAGCGTATGGAAATCTGGTACTCTCCCGCTGGCCGGTGGTAAGTCGACATCGCATCTCACTTCGTAAAGGGAGCCGCAAACCGCGCGGAGCCCAACTGCTCGTCGTCGATTCACCGGAGGGATCATTGCACCTGGTTCATGCCCACCTCGGGCTGGCGGAGCAGGAACGGCATTGGCAGGTGGAGCGGATCGTAAACCATCCCCTTTTCCGGTCGGCTGACAATTTGCCAACCCTCATGGTAGGAGACTTCAACGACTGGCGAGACACCCTCTGGCGCGAAAGGCTGGTGCCGCATGGCTTTCAGCAGCTCACGCATCCGGTGGGCCGATTTCGCACGTTCCCGGCGTGGATGGCGGTGGGGGCACTCGACAAGGCGTTTGCCCGTGGACCGATTGAACTGCGCCAAGCCCGCGTGGTGAAGACGAGCCTCTCGAAAGTGGCGAGTGATCACCTGCCTGTAGTCGTTGACTTTCACGTACTGTAGCGCGGCAATCGCCATCCTGCCCGCGCTTTGCTCGCCGACGCCCGGGCCTGCAGCCCGTGCATCCCCACGCTGATCAAGGTGCCTGTTGTCACAAGGTGGAGAGTGCCTGATGGGCTGCGGTGATCGTCGCCTCGATGTCGGCATCGGTATGGGCGGTTGAAAAAAACAATGCCTCATACTGGCTGCATGGCAAGTAGACACCACGGTCGATCATTGCCCAGAAAAACCGTCCGTAACGGGCAGTATCAGACTGCGCGGCGGTCTGCCAGCCGGTGACCGGCATCGGTCCCGGTCCCCGCTGGAAGAACATTGTCATCATGCTTCCAACCCGCGCGATCCAAACCGGGAATCCGACCGCTGCGGCTGCCGCACGGAAGCCTGCCTCAAGCCGGGCACCATGTCGCTCGAGTTGGGCATAGGGTGCCTGATCGCGGAGTTCCTCGAGTGTGGCGGTGCCGGCCGCCACCGCCAGTGGATTGCCCGAGAGCGTGCCGGCCTGAAACACCTTGCCCGCTGGCAGCACATGATTCATCACATCAGCTCGCCCTCCGTAGGCTGCCAGCGGCAGGCCACCACCGACGATCTTGCCGAGCGTGGTGAGGTCGGGCGTGATGCCGAGCAGTTCTTGTGCGCCCCCAAGGGCAAGCCGGAAGCCGGTCATCACCTCGTCGAACACGAGCAACGCTCCGTGCTGCGCCGTCAGGCGGCGGGCCGTTTCCAGAAACGCGCGGGACGGCACGACAAGCCCCATGTTGCCAACGACCGGCTCCAAGAGCACTGCCGCGATTGCGTCACCACGCCTGGCGAAGAGCTCTTCCAACAGTTGCGGCTCGTTGTATTCAAGGACAACCGTATCCTGCGCAGTACCCTTGGTAATGCCGGGCGAATCAGGCACACCGAGCGTGGCTGCTGATGAGCCGGCGGCCACAAGCAGGCTGTCGACGTGGCCATGGTAGTTGCCCGCGAATTTCACGATTACCTCGCGGCCGGTGAAGCCACGGGCCAGCCGGACTGCGCTCATCGCCGCCTCTGTGCCGCTGCTCACCAGCCGCACCTTCTCGATGCTCGGCACGGCATCGATGATGATCTCGGCCAGCTGGCTCTCGGCCTCGGTCGGGGCGCCGTAACTGGTGCCGGTGGCCAGTGCCCGCTCGATCGCCGTCACCACTCGTGGATGACGATGGCCGAGGATCATCGGCCCCCAGGAGCCGATGTAGTCGAGGTAGGTATGGCCATCAATGTCGGTGAGCCGTTGGCCCTGTGCGCTGGTAAAGAAGATTGGTTCGCCGCCGACCCCACCGAAGGCCCGCGCCGGCGAGTTCACACCACCTGGAATGAGGGCCTTGGCCCGAGCGAAGGCGGCATGGCTGTTGGGGCGAGTGGCTGAGGCGGCAGGTGTGTTCATCATCATGGTTTCCCTCGCGGTGCGTCGAGTTGCTTGGCCCGCTGGTCGGCGCTGGCAAGCTGCCTTACCTGATCGATCTTTACCGTGATCAACGCCCTCCAGAGTTCGAGATTGCCTTGCAGGTCATCGTCAGCGGCGGGAAGTCCAACGGGTGTGGTCAGGGTTTTTGGCTGGGCGTCGAGTATCGCCTTGAGCCGCGTGAGTTGCTCGTGGGGATCGTCAGACTCCAACGCTTCACGATAGTCGCGTTCAATTCGCAGGTAGGGTGGCTTGTTTCGTCGCTTCCGCAGAGCCGACCGCTTTTCAAGGCGATCGACAAGGATGCGTTGCTTCAGGGCAGCGACTTCTTCGGCCCCTGGGTCACCGGCAAACCGGCGGAGAAATTCGTCAATCTCCCGCTCCGCATTTTTCAGGCCATCAAGTCGCTCTGTCGCCGCCGCGACGGTCTCGTCAATCCGACTGCGGAGAGCATCGGCTGTCAGCGGACGCAGCACAAGATATCCACCCGCGAGCAACACCGCCGCGAGGCCGGCCACGGAGGCGGTCTGCAGCCACAGTTCACGATGATGGGCCCGTTTTTCCCGGGCCGCGGCAATCACTTTCTCCCGCTCCACGGAGACGTGGTGGCTGCGACGGATGGGGTCGATGTGCGTGTTCATCGCATCAATGTCGGTCGACTGTTTTGTGCCTCCGTCCCGCTTCGTCGGATGAGCTGGCTGTGGTGGTGTGGTCGCTCCCTGCGTTGGGGCCATGAGGCGGGCGTCAGAGGAGACAGCGGGCTGATTGGTCGTCACATCGAGCGTGGCATCTTGCGGTGAAATACCGCGAGCCGTGAGGCCGGCGCGAGACGAGGCATCAATCACCAGTGGCTTGGCCGCAGCCGCCTCCATGGCGATCGTACCTTCGATCGAGTCGAGGAGCCGACCGAGTGCCAGAACACTTGCCGGTCGCTCAGCCGGATTCTTGGCCAGCATCCGCTGAATCAGTTGGTCGAGGGGTTCGGGGAGATCCGGCAGCACTGTCGTAAGCCGTGGGGGTGACGTCGACTGTTGCATCCGCATCACCTCGGTGTAGTGCCCGGCACGAAAAGGCGGTTTACCCGTGAGCATGGCGAACATGACGAGGCCGAGCGAGTAGATGTCAGCCCGGGCGTCGACCGGTTTGCCGGCGGCCTGCTCAGGGGCCATGTATTCTGCCGTACCCACCACGTTGCCCGCCGCAGTATGGCCCGCGGCGCCAAAGAACTTTGCGATGCCAAAGTCAGCCAACTTGATGGCGGCAAGCGTGCCGTTGTCTGGCACGAGCAGGTTGGCGGGCTTGAGGTCACGGTGGATCACCCCACTGTCATGGGCCAGTTTGAGTGCTCGGGCCACCGCCGAGGCAACGGCGACCGTTTCCCGCCATGTGAATCGGCGGCCGTTTCGGAGAAGTTTGTCGAGAGCCTGGCCCCGCACGAGTTCCATCGCGAAATAGGGCTGTCCGTCGTCCTCACCATAGGCCAGCAACTGCACGACCCCCGGGTGCTGGAGACTCTTGAGCGTGGCGATCTCAGTTTCGAACCGGCTTCGCACGCCGGGATCGTCCGTCAGGTGCGCGGCCAACACCTTGATGGCCACGGCCTTGCCACTCCGTGGCTCCACGGCCTCGTAGACGGCGCCCATGCCGCCGTGGCCGAGTCGGGAAACGATCTGGTAGGGACCCACCTGCTGCGGATGCATGTCTGCAGTGTATCCTCTCGGGATGTCGACTACCCAGAACACGATCCTGCTGCCGCGGTCCACGAATCAGGCCCGCGGTCTAGCCCGCTACTGCCGCGACTTTCTTACCACCCCACGGCCCATCGGCGCGGCCACGCTCGCGCGGCTCGAAGCTTTTCACCTCGACAGTGTGGGCTGCGGCGTGTCAGCTCTTGCCGCAGAAGCCAACGCTCCAACGGTACTGCGGCGGGAGGCTCTGGCTACGCGGCCGACGACAGCCTCACGCGGGGGTATCTGCTTTGGTTCGCCGCAACCCTGCGCCACCGAGAAGGCGGTGGCCGCCAACGCGTCAGCAGTGCGGGAGTGGGATTCCAACGGCACCAACTTTGGTTATGACGCTGCGAAGGGGCGGACTGCCGGTGAGTTTGGGCACAACGACTATTACCCGGTTGCCATCGCCGCGGCCCGTGAGGCAGGCCTCGATGGAGATACCACGCTGCGCCTCATGCTCCTCATTGATGAGATTCGTGGGCGGCTCGCTGAGGTCTTTGCGCTGCGAAAATACGCGATCGACCACGTGCACCACGGCACCGTTGCCTGTGCGGCCGCCTACGCCGCGGCTCTCGGCGGCAGTGAAGATCAAATCGAGTCGGCAATCGGTATGGCCGGAGCCCACTATGTGCCATTTCGGGCCATTCGTGCCGGCCACCAGCTCTCCGACTCGAAGGGCGCCTCGGCAGCGCTGGCTGCCGAGGCGGCCGTGCTGTGCGCCCGTCGCGCCCTCGCGGGCTTCATAGGACCGCCGGATATTTTTCGCAATCCCTTGGCACTCTACCGAATCAATGAGCCCTGCCCTGATGACGAGAGCCCGTTCGATCTTGAATTGGGTGTCGAGGGCGATGCGTTTGCCATCAATATGATGCATTTCAAGCTGGGGCTGTATGAGCACCAGTCCGCCGGAGCCTTGCAGTCGTTGGTCGATCTCTTCATCAGTCAGCCTGAGCTGGCTACCACGCTCGACGCCGTGCAACGAATCCGCGTGGCGATTTACGAACCAGCGTATTCGATCATTGCCGACCCCGCGAAGCGATCGCCGACAACGCGGCAGTCGGCTGATCACTCGCTTCCATTTATTCTCGCCAAGACGTTGCTGAAGGCGAGAGTCGCCCGAGCCCGCGGTGAGCTCCTCGGCTGGGAGTCCTTGATGCTTCTGCCTGACGACTATTCCGACACGTCGATTTCGGATCCAGAAATCAAACGGCTGATTGCCCGAATCGAGATAGCCCACGGTGGGTCTGCGTACGATGCCAAGTATCCGGAGGGGATTCCGACGAGCGTGACAATCGAGCACGAGACGCTCGGCCTGCTCGGGGGGGTGTTGGCGATGTTTCCGCTCGGCCACGCCCGCTCTGATGCCGCCCAGACCGCAGCCGTGGTGAACCTCAAGTTTGAGCGGCTTGTCGCCGACGCGGTGGATGATCCAGCCAGTTTGCGGAAGCGTCTCGCGGTTGGTGGAAAGTCGGCCACGGCGGTGGCCGAACTCTACGCATTTCCGATCGGGGGCATCGTGACGTGATGGCCACGAGTGGTGGGGCGGCAGGGCCGAATGGCGTACTCCTGATCCACAAGCCAACAGGAGTGACATCACGGAAAGTAGTCGATGTCGTTGCCAAGGCGATTGGCACGAAGGCTGTCGGCCATGCCGGCACGCTTGATCCGTTGGCGACTGGCATTGTGATTGTTTGTGTGGGACACGCGACCAGGCTCGTTGATTTTCTTCACGGATTGCCGAAGACCTATGCGGCGACGTTTTTGCTCGGCCAGTCGAGCCCATCGGATGACCTTGAAACAGAGGTGAGCAGGGAGGCCGATCCGTTGCGGCCGAGGCACGAGGAAATCGAGATGGCTGCCGCCTTCTTCCGTGGTGAAATCCTCCAGCGACCGTGTGACTATTCGGCCGTTCATATCGGCGGCAAGCGGGCTTACCGTCTGGCGCGGAAGGGCCGTGAACTCGCGCTGGCACCGAAGCGGGTGCGGATCGACCGGCTTGCGATCACAGCCTACGACTGGCCGCGTTTGGGCCTCGACATCGACTGTTCGTCAGGCACCTTCATTCGGGCGGTCGGCCGCGATCTGGCCGCAGCACTCGGGACAACAGCTGTGATGGAGTCGCTGGCGCGGACGGCGGTCGGGCCCTTCAGTCAGGAAGAAGCGTTGTCAATGGCAGCGATCACTCCCGAAACCGTCCGCTCTGCCCTGCTGCCGCCGACGGCAGCGGTCGGCCACCTGCCGGCCGTTACGCTGGCTGACGACCTGCTCGAGCGGGCTATCCATGGGGCGATTATCGACATCGGCATGAGCGACTGCGTAGTGGCTGCAATCGACGGGGCTGGCGACCTCGTCGGGATTCTTGCCAGACACGACTCTGGCCGCCATCGGCTACGGCCCAACTTCTGTGGGCGGGGCTGACGGTGAGCGGCTGCATCGAGCGAGAGAGTCGATCACCTGATTCCTCATCTTCTGAAAAACGCACCAGATTCGCTTCAGGCGATGGGTTGGCCAGTGCAGCGGAGATAATCTCGGCCCAGACCTTATAGCCGGACTGATTGAGATGCAGACGATCATCGCGGAAGAACTCAGGCTTTGGCTGACCAGTGTCGCGATCGATGAAGCGGTCAGCCGTGTCGATGAAGTGGGTGTTTGGGGTTTCGCGACACATCTCCTCGATCAAGGCATTGAGCGATTGCACGGTTGGCCACACTTCCCACCGGGATTGCGTGGGTGTTACCGCGACGTAGAAGACGGGCACCTCTGGATGGCTGTGGCGGATTTGCGCGTGCGTCGCCCGGACGTCCACCATCACCTGATCGGGTGACGGTGAATCGGCGGAGTCGGTGATGTCGTTTGCTACGAAGACCACAATCATCTGGGGGCGATGGGCTTCGATGAGCCGAGACACGAAGTGACAGAGATCGCGGTACCGGGCACCGCCATAGCCGCGGCGGATCACAGGAAGAGGAGCCATGTCCTCATCAATGGTGTCCCACAGGCGGATGCTCGATGACCCAAGAAAGAGCACCGCTTCATCAGGGGCTGATAAATCCGTGTCGAGAGCTTCCAGGTTCCTGATGTCTGATTCCCAGCGGGTGACCCGGGGATCAGCCGCGTTCGTGGTTGTCGCTGGCGGTGGCAGGCGCGCGTCGGCGGCGCGGCCACAGTGGCTCGAAGCGCAGATCGTCGCTATGCCGAGAGAGAGAAATACCGCACCACGATAGGCAGCTTGGAGATGAGTGTTCAAAGTGAGTTGTTGTGATGTTGCCTGGGATTGAAGAACCGTTGAACCGTTGATCAGCACTGATTGTACAGGACGATGTTGTGGAGGAAACATCAGGCACGCCCTGAAGAACGTGGTGATTGACGTCGAAAAGCCGGAAGGTGTGATCGGTGCCGGGGGCACCAGTGGTCACGAGTGCCATTCACAATCCGCTCTAGCGGATCGCCGCTGATCGCGTTTTCGAGAACACAGCGCCGGTCGGAGTTGGCGGCAGGCTGTCACGCCACTCGGCGAGCCGACTGCGGAGCCTTGCCGTGGTTTCCTGCTCACGACCAGCTAGATTCATTTTTTCCAATGGATCAGCCGTGAGGTCGTACAGTTCCACAAAGCTGAGATCCCGGTTGGCGATCAGCTTCCACCGCTCCTGAACGATGGCATATGCGCCCCAGTGAAAAGGGCGATCCCGGGGGGCTGGCCACCCTGAATCGGCCTTCCAAAACAGCGGTTTCGTCCGCTGCAACGCCGGCTTGCCAAGCAGCGCGTCAACCTGGCTGACACCGTCGGGCATGTATCCCTTGGGCAACTCTGCACCGGCTACGTCGCAGATCGTTGGCAGCAAATCGACGGCCGAGATCAGAGTCTGGTCGTCCTCACGATCAGCCGGAATCCGCCCGGGCCAGCGCACGATGAACGGTACGCCAATTCCTCCCTCAAACAAAGAGGCCTTGTACCCTTTGCGACCACCGGTTCCACCTTTCGAGGCCTCAATCCCGTAGCCGGCGCCGGTCGCCGTGTCATACATGAGCGTCATGGGGTTCTGCCCGGCCGCCCGAGCGGGACCGTTGTCGGAACTGCATATCACGAGCGTGTTCTCAGTCAGCCCCAGCTGGTCAAGTGTGTCGAGCACCTGGCCGATTCGGTCATCGGCATGGGCGAGGGTAGCGGCATAGATTTCATCAGGCTCGGCAAGTCCAGCTTCACGAAATCTCCAGCGGTACTTCGGCAAGACATGAAACGGTGTGTGTGGCTCATGGATCCAGAGGTTGATGAAGAACGGCTTGCCCTGTGCGTTCGCCTGCTCAATGAAAGCGATTGTACGGGCAGCGTCGTCGTGCACCGGCATCTGCTCCCCGGCGCAATTGAAGGCGCCGTAGTCGTCATAGCCGTAGGCACTCGGCAGGGGTGAGTCGGGTATCATATCGTTGGCGAGATGCCATTTGCCGTAATGGGCGGTCAGGTAGCCGGCTTGGTGAAGCATTCTTGGCAGAAGTGGCGCCTCAACGGTCAGCCAGTCGGGCATGTTCCGCTTCGCATTCTGGTCCACCCATGCAAAGTGACCGTTGATGTTGTAGCGGGCTGGAAAATGACCGGTCATCACGGCCGTGCGGCTGGGCGAGCAGACGCCGCTGGCCACGGTAAAGCGGTGAAAGTCGGTTCCCTCGCGTGCCAGCCGATCGATTGAGGGCGTCTGGATATAGGGATGACCGTGGCACCCCAGGTCTCCCCATCCCCAATCATCTGCAAAAATGAAGAGGATATTCGGTCGGTCATTCGCTTCCGCAGCAACTGCCGCCAGAGCCACTGCGATCCATGTCGCAAGGTGACCCGTCAACAACACAACTCGAGCCATCATGGTGTGTGGAGGCCTCTCTTCATGGTTCATCGGACAAGTCGAATCGATGTCAAGAAGGATTGGCCTTGCTTCGTGGTCAAGGTGATTGGCTGCTTTGCCTCGGTATCGGTGAGCGTTATGTGAAATGTTTCGATCTTTGCCCACTCAAGCGTCTTCCCGTCTTGTCCGGTGAAGTCTTCTCGACGAAGCACGATCTCCCGCGGTCCGCTGCCGCTTACCTGTTTGATCGCTGTGAAACTTCCCTGATTGTCAGGTTGATGCAGAAATTTGCTTTCCACGCGGACGCTCAGTGTGAGTGGCCTTCCCTGGGGATTGATTGTGAACACCAGCTTCCTGGCGTTGGAGCGATCAAGTGTCGGGCTCTGAAACTTATAGGTCGTGATGCTCCGGCCGTCGCGCGATCCCCAGTCGACGGTGCCGTTGCGAAAATCCTCAAACACATCGGTGTCGGCGGCCAGTGTTGCCAAGGCAGTGCGGTCGATGGTGTCGGGCAGATGCACATGCTCGAGTGAATTGAGCGTGAAGGCCGAAGCGGTACCGTGTTGGAGGGTTTGCGCAGTGCCGAGTGAATAGCGACACGATGCGAATGCATACAGGGGAAGGCTGGGATGGATGGGCAGTTCGGCAGACCAAGTTGACCCTGTCTGTGTGGCATCAGCACGATTCCAAAACCGTGAACGCGAGTTGGGATCGTAGCTGAAGAAGATCTCGGTGCCGAGCAGGCGATCCGGGGCGGCGGGCGCTACCGTAAATGTCACCTGCTTACCAACGTTCTGAAATGTAGATGGGGGCGTTGGCGGGATATGGTGGTTGATTCCCTTGAGGTATTGATCAAACCACAGGTTGAGCAACACCCATTGCTCCGGCCCTGGGCCATGGTTGGCATGGAGGTTGGTGCTCACCCGCCAGTCACCATGAGGGAGCAACGCCAACGACTGATAGATCCGGTCGAACGCGGCATGGAAATCATTTGACGAACTGATGAAGCACACCGGGCACCATACCAGAGGCCAGTAACTGCTGGCATCAACGGTGTTTCGATACAGTTCGGGATGTCGCAACTGCGGGCGAAGGCTGCTCCCCTCGATGCCGCCAGGAAAGTCGACATCTTTGAAGCCGGTGCCGCCGACAAACGGCACCACCGCCTTGAGTCGCGGGTCGATCGCGGTCAGCGCCGTGATCATGCCTCCCATCGAGAAGCCGGCGAAACCGATGTGGTCGGCATCCACTTCAGGCTGCTGCTCGAGAAACGTGATGGCGCGACGAGCGGCCACCGTGAGTAGAAACCAGTTTGAGTTTCGGGGGCTGGGCAGTGGATCGAGCGAGTGGTCGTCGGGCTCGAGATTAAGCTTCCATTGCGTGCGGCGCGCCTTGGCATAAAACTGCGGCCCCTGCGTGGGGTCGACCATGCCCCAATCGGTATTGATCTCGATCCCGTCCTCCAACGGTCGCCCCAGCCAGTTGATGTCGACGGTGGCGTAGCCCTGCTTCGCAAAAAAGATGCCTCGCTCCCGTTCGGCCCGTTGGCCACCCCCATGACTCCAGACAAAGGCCGCGTTTTTCTGTCCGTTGTCTGGAAATGAGTAATAGGCCGCGATCCGTGACGCAGTCCCCTTAAAGGTGCCGACGGTGAACACGACGTATCGGGTGACGACGCCGTCGGCTTTCCACTCTCTGGCAACGGCAACATCGAGCGGCTCATGGCGGGCGTCGTACCCCTGCCAGAGCGCCGAGACAGTTTGGGGCACCTCTCCCTCCGCATACGGTTCGAAGGTGTCGCTTGCCTTCGCATCCACCCACGCATGCATCGCCAGCCAGAGCGCCGCGGTTGCTGGCAGGATACGGCTTTCTCTTGTCATGCCCACGAGCCTCCTTGATGTCGCCCAGTTGCCCTGCCTGCCTTTCCACCAGTCTTGCGTGGCAGGCTGCATCACAGCGTTAGCTCAGAATATCCTGCACGACGTTCCCGTGGACATCGGTGAGTCGGAAGTCACGGCCCTGATAGGGATAGGTGAGCCGCAGGTGGTCAATGCCCATCAGGTGCAGGATCGTGGCGTTGAGATCGTGGACGTGCACCTTCTGTTCCGGTGTGATGATGTTGTAGGAGTAGTCGTCGGTCGCCCCATAGGTGAGGCCTCCTTGCACTCCTGCGCCTGCCATCAACATCGTGAAACACCGCGGGTGGTGATCGCGACCGTAGTTGGTCTCCGTGAGCGCGCCCTGGGAATAGATCGTGCGGCCAAACTCACCACCCCACACGATCAGCGTGTCATCGAGCATGCCCCGCTGCTGGAGATCGTCGAGCAACGCGGCTGTTGGCTGATCAGTATCTTTGACCTGCCCCTTGATGGCATTTGGTAGGCCGCCGTGGTGATCCCAGCCCATGTGAAAGAGCTGCACGAACCGCACGCCGCGCTCTGCAAGGCGACGACCAAGCAGGCAATTGAAGGCATAACTTCCCGGACGCGTGACTTCAGGTCCGTAAGAATCGAGCACATGCTGCGGTTCGTCCTGAAAGTTGATGATGTCCGGCACGCTCGCCTGCATCCGAAAAGCCATTTCATATTGAGCGGTGCGGGCGGCAATGTCGGGATCACCGAGCACGCTCGAGCGAGCAGCGTTGAGCGCGGCGATCCGGTCGAGCGTATTTCGCCGCATCTGCCGGTCAATGCCGTCCGGATCGGCGAGGTAGAGTACTGGATCACCCGTGTTACGAAAACGCACGCCTTGGTGCTGATTCGGGAGGAATCCCGCCCCCCATAGCCGGTCGTAGAGCGGTTGGTCGTCCCTGCGGCCGGAGCCGAAA
>JAQBZA010000485.1 GCA_027622795.1 Planctomycetota bacterium
CTGGAGCACGATTCTCTCCGGGGCCGACCTTGATCGGGGCAGCCTGCGAATCGAAGGCTTCGAGATGCTCAAGGGGCTCGCCGGCATCACGACCCACGAGACTGTTGAAGATGTGCCGATCTTCGCCAACAGCCAAGACATGACGTCGCTTGCCGAGGAGATTCGCACGCGGTTTGCCGCCGCCGACTGGAGCGATCCGGCCCGGCCTCCATTTCATGGCTTCCTCCTCGGGCGGCACGGGCTTTACACCTGGGGCCGTGACCTCGATGAAGCCCGTCGCCACATCGAGATTCACGAGTTTCTCTTCGAGGTGGTTGCCCGCAGCCGCATGCTGGCCGCCGCCACCTGACCGCCCGCTTCGCTCCCCGCTCTCTGTCTCTCCTGTTCCCTGTCGTCGCTTTCTGGAGGTGTTTTCATGGCGATCGTCACCGTGCCGGCCGAGGCCCGGCGAATCACCGACCCGGCCGAGATCACGGCGTTTCTCGCCGACCACGGCATCGAGTATTCGGTGTGGCCACTTGAGGACCGCGTCGATCCGGCCGCACCAGCCGAGGAAATTCTCACCGCCTATGATCCCGAGATCGAGGAACTGAAGCGGCGGGGTGGCTTTGTCACGGCCGATGTAGTCGATGTCTATCCCGACACGCCAAATCTCGATGCGATG
Organism: Planctomycetota bacterium; assembly: GCA_027622795.1. Lineage (GTDB taxonomy): Bacteria > Planctomycetota > Planctomycetia > Pirellulales > UBA1268 > CACORA01. Next base: position 665 of record JAQBZA010000485.1, read on the forward strand.
CTCGAGAAGTTCAACAAGGAACACACCCACACCGAAGACGAGGTTCGCTTCATTCTGCAGGGGCGGGGCGTGTTTCACATCAATCCCGGCGACAAGCCAGTGTTTGCGATCGAGGTGTGGGCCGGCGACATGATCAGCGTACCCCTCGGCACACGGCACTGGTTTGACCTCTGCACCGACCGGCGGATCCGCGCGATTCGGCTCTTTCAGGACACTAGCGGCTGGACGCCCCACTACCTCGAGGATGGTGTGCATGCCGGCTTCGAGCCACTCTGCTTCGGTCCGGCCTGGATCGCACCAGCCGGAGGATCGGCATCGTGATCGTCTTTGACGGGCGGGCAATCCTGCTCGACGTCGAGGGCACGACGTCGTCGATCTCCTTTGTCTACGACGTGCTCTTCACCTTCGCGAAGGACCAGGTTGCCGACTTCCTGTCCCACGAGCGGGGGACAGAAGCCGTGCAGGCTGCGGCGGCTGCGCTGGCGGCCGAAGTCGGGATACCCGGGGCCTCGCTCGATGACCCTGCCGGCAGGCAGCAGGTGGTACAGGCCGCCCTCGACCTCATGAACCGCGATGTGAAGAGCACGCCGCTCAAGGCCCTGCAGGGAATGATCTGGCGAAACGGCTTTGAATCGGGGCAGCTTGTGTCGCATGTCTTCGATGATGTGCCGCCGGCACTGGCCCGCTGGGCCGATTCCGGCCTCGATGTGCGGATCTATTCCTCGGGCTCCGTGGAGGCCCAAAAGCTCTTTTTTGCCCACACGGCCGCCGGGGATCTCACCCGCTATCTCTGTGGCCACTACGACACCACGACCGGCCCCAAGCGGGAGGCCTCCAGTTATGCCCGTATCGCTGCCGATATGGCCTTGGAGCCACGGCAGATTCTGTTTTTGAGCGATGTCGGTGCCGAACTCGACGCGGCGCGGCAGGCAGGGATGGCCACGGCCCTGGCCGTACGCCCTGGAAACAGGGATCCGGGCGGCCTCCTCGATCACGAGCCGTTTCAGTCTTTCGCCGACATTGTCACCTGAGCACGCGACCGCCATGGATGGCTCCGCCCTCACCAGCCCGCCCGCCCAGCACGGCATCCGCTGCGCCGCCGCCGTTTCCACGGAGCCGGATCTGGCAGTCGCGCTTGCCGCCGCCGTGCAGGGGGCCGCTGCCGAACTCGGGCCGGGCGGGCAGGCAGATCTGGCCGTCGTGTTTGTGTCGCAGGCCCATGGGTCGGCGATCCGGCCGGCACTCGAGCATCTGTCAGAGACGGTTCCGGCCCGGGTGGTGCTTGGCACGACGGTCGAGGGCCTGCTCACTGGAGCCGAGGAATACGAAACCGGCCCAGCCGTCTCGGTCTGGCTGGCCCGTCTGCCCGGAGCCACGCTTGTGCCGCTGGCCCTTGAATACGCGCAGACCGCCGATGGCGGCTCGTTTGTCGGCTGGCCGGCGGAACTCGATACCGGCTGGCCGCCACATGCCTCGCTCCTACTTCTGGCCGATCCCTTTACCTGTCCGGTCGATCGACTGCTTTCGCGACTCGACGAGGATCATCCCGGCGTACCGGTCGTTGGCGGCATGGCCAGCGGTGGCTATGAACCCGGCTGCAACACGCTCGTCGTGGGGAATCGTTCCTACGATTCCGGTGCCGTCGGCGTCGTCATCGGCGGCGGGGTGCGGATCAGGCCGGTCGTGTCGCAGGGGTGCCGGCCGATCGGCAAGCCGCTGGTAATCACGCGGGCCGAGGCCAATGTGATCATCGAGTTGGGCGGCAAGCCGGCGCTCGAGCGGCTGCGGGAGATCTACGCCGAGCTCAGCCACGAAGACCGCGTGCTGGTCCGCACCTCGCTCCACGTGGGCCGCGCCGCCAACGAATACCAAGACTCTTTCCAGCAGGGCGACTTCCTTGTCCGCACGGTGGCGGGTGCTGATCCCGAATCCGGCGTGCTGGCCGTCGGCGATCTGGTGCGGACCGGCCAGACCGTGCAGTTTCATGTTCGCGACGCCGGCAGCGCCCATGATGATCTCGTCGCGCTCCTGACTCGCGAGAAGGAGCGGGGTGCAACGGCCGCCGGAGCGCTTG
>JAQBZA010000021.1 GCA_027622795.1 Planctomycetota bacterium
GGGCCGCTACCCCGGTCGCTTTGGGCCCCATGCGATCGCGCCGAGCAATCGACGAGCCCTGCCACCCGGCACCCCCACACTCGCCTCCACGTTGCAGTCGGCGGGCTACGCTACTTTCCAAGTGGGTAAGTGGCACCTCGGTTCACGGCCCGAGTGGGGCCCGAACCAGTACGGCTTTGATCACTCCTATGGCACACTCACCGGCGCTGCCGACCCATGGACTCACAAGTATCGTCGCGGTCCCTATGAAGACACGTGGCATCGCGACGGAGTGCGACTCGACGAGGAAGGAAACGCCACGGAACTTCTTGCCGCCGAAGCAATGCGGCGGATTCGCGACGGAGCCACACTGCGGGATGCTGCCGGTAATCGCCAACCCTGGTTTCTCTACGTGGCGTTCCACGCCGTCCACACACCGGTAGACGCACCCGAGGCATTCAAGCGGCTCTACGACGGCGTGCAATTCGATGCCGATCCCGCCAGGCATGATTCACGGCTGCGGATGGCCGCGATGGTCTCGCAACTCGACGCCAAGATCGGTGAGTTTATCGCGGCCCTCGATGAAACAGGCCAGCGGCGCGATACGCTCATCGTGTTCACCAGCGACAATGGTGGGATCGAGTCGCTTAAAAATGCCTATGTTGGTGAGGTTCCTGACTCTCCGCTCAACAGCGAAAACGACCCGCTACGGGGCCAGAAGAACACGCTTTGGGAAGGGGGCGTGCGGGTCTGTGCCTTCGCCAGCTGGCCGGGGATCCTCGCGGCCGGGAAGTGTTCGGGCGTGATGCATGCGGCCGACTGGTTTCCGACGCTGGCCGGGCTCTTGAAGCTCGAGCAGGCCGCGAACCTGAGCTGGGACGGCGTGGATCGCTGGACGGCGATTGCTGGTTCCGGTGACGCTGCCCGTCCAAAACCGCTCTGCATCGTGCATGCGAGCGGCCGGGCCGTGTTCGACGGTGACTGGAAGCTGATCGCGCGAAAGAAAGGTCCCGCAGAACTCTATGACCTGAGGGCCGACCCATTCGAGAAGCACGATCGAGCCACCGCTCAGCCAGCCGTGGTCGAGCGACTCACGGTGATCGCGGCGGCCGACGCCGCCGGCGACGTCACGGAGATTCCGACCGATCTGCAGGATGCGCCCCCCTGACAAGCCGGCAGGCAGATTCGCGAGTCTCCATCATGATCGGCGGATGGAGCCGTGTTCGTTCATCTCGCGGGCGTGGTAGCTCGACCGCACAAACGGTCCCGAAGCCACCTGCTGAAACCCCATCCTGCGGGCCAGGTTGCCGATCTCGTCAAACTCCTCCGGCGGCACGTAGCGATTCACCGGTAGTGAGTCGAGTGTTGGCTGGAGGTACTGGCCGAGCGTGAGGAAGTCGACGCCGTGGTCGAGCAGGTCGGCAAACACGTCAAGCAGTTCGTCCCGCGTCTCACCGAGGCCGAGCATGAGACCGCTCTTCGTCTTCACCGCAGGCAGGATCTTCTTGGCGTCGGCGAGTAGCTGGAGTGTCCAGGCATACACGCTCTTACGGCCCCGCACCGTGCGGTAGAGCCGTGGCACCGTCTCGGTGTTATGGTTGAACACGTCGGGCTTCGCCGCCATCAGCCGCTCAAGCGCCCCATCCTTGCCGATGAAGTCGGGCACAAGCACCTCGACCACTGCTCCAGTGGCCGCCCGCACCGCCTCGACCGTCCGGCGGAAGTGATCGGCGCCGCCGTCGGGCAGGTCGTCGCGGGTGACGCTGGTGATCACGACGTGCTGGAGCCCGAGCCGCCGCGCCGCCTCGGCCACCCGTTCCGGCTCATCGAGCTCCAGGTCTTCGGTCTTGCCCTTGGGCACAGAGCAAAAGCCGCAGGGCCGAGTGCAGACGTTGCCGAGGATCATGAACGTGGCCGTCCGCTGCGACCAGCATTCGAGCCGGTTGGGGCACTTGGCCGATGAGCAGACCGTCTCCAAATTCAGTTCAGCGATGAGGTGGGCCGTCTCGCCGTGGCCGCCGCCCGGCTCGAGGTTGCGGCGCAGCCATGGCGGCAGCCGCCGCGCGGGAGCCGGGTTCGCCGGCGCGGCCGCCGCGTCGATGATCGGCAGGGCAATCGATGACAGGCCAGAACTGCTATCCGACACGGCTGACGGGCTCCGGAGGACGGGCTTGGCTGATGGCCACGGGTAGCCCCGACTGGATGTGGGGCTGCGGGAAACCGAAGGCATCGACCATGTGATGAACGAGGGCAGACCGCACGTCCTGCAACCGCACACGACGCTGCACATCTGCCTCGATTGACGACATCGTACGCATCGCCGGCATGGCCGCGAGGGGGGCGGTCCACACGCGGTGGGCGGGCAGTTGGCTGCGTTCAACGTTCAGAAAGCCGCCATGCCACACAACGCCGCGGCGGATCGCGACGCCAATGGCGGCGAGGAGGCCGGTTCGGCCGAAAATCCCCGACGCCTTCGAATCGCGGGCGGCGCCGCACCGCACCTGCCGCACAGCCCCTTCGAGGGCCGACTCAAGCCGGTCGAGGTAGCCGCCAACATCGTGCCGGTCGAGCCCCAGATCAGCAAGCGTGGCGAAGAGGGCGATCCCCACCTGCCCGGGCCCGTGGAGGATCGCCCCGCCACCGCGGCCGACGAACCGAATCGCGAGTTGCCGCGACCGGAGGTCGTCATCATCGAGGCCGACATCGGTCCGCGATCCGGCGCGGCCGATCGTGATCGCCGACTCGGGCTCATAGAGCAGCAGCGTCGGCGGCCGGCCGCCGGGTTCTGAAACTTCCCATGCCAGCCGCTCGGCCATCGTGGCGTAGGCGTCCAGCCCGATCCGGCCGGCGAGCCAGACGACCAATGACCGCGTCACAGGCATTGGGCGTTTCCGTGTCATCCACCAGAGTCTACCAAGGTCTCGTGGCGCGGATCGGGAAGGGAAAGCCGGTGACCGTCGCCCGCCGACCAGCACACCATTGCGGGGATACCGTGTACCGGACTATTCTTTCATTGGCATGGCTCATCAACCGGAGGGTTCTGATGCGATCGATCACGAAATCCGTTGTTACCGCCGCTTTCTTGCTCGCAATGCCGGCTGTTGCCGAAGTTCCCCCTACGGCCAGCCTCAACTCAATCTTCAACGGCAAAGACCTCACGGGCTGGAAGGTGGTAGGGGGTCCCTACTGGAAGGTCTTTGATGGCACGATCGTCGGTGAAAACGACACCGAGAAGAAAGGCTCAATGCTCTACACGGAGCAGTCCTACGGCAATGTAGTCGTCGAAGGCGAAGTGCGATTCTCCGGTGAGATTGACAGCGGAATCATGCTTCGCAAACCGGAAGTCCAGGTACAGATTGGCGTATCAAGGAGCCTCAAGAAAGATATGACCTGTAGCTTCTACACGGGAAAATACCCCGAGGAGGCGCAGGCACGCCGGGCAGCGGAATTCCTCAAGCCAGATGACTGGAACCGCATTCGCGTCGAGGCCAAGGATGACACGTTCACAGTCTGGCTCAATGGTGAACGGGTCTCGCAACTCACAAGTGACAAGTATCGTGAGCCGGCGCCGATCGGCCTCCAGATTCTCCCCGGACTCGTGATGAAAGTCGAGTTCCGAAACCTACGGGCCAAGGCTCTCTAATCAGGTCCTCTCATCAGCCAGACAGAGCCTGCGTGAGGTCTTCCCAGCGCATGGGCATCCACGCCACGGCATCTGGCAGTGAGCCCGACCTCGAGAATGCGATGGCCGAGGCTGTCTCACTCTCAGCCCGCTCCAGACAACGATCCACGCGGCCCGTGAGCCGCTCAAGCCACTCCGGCACCTCAACGCCCGACCCGCTCGCGATCCCCAGAAACGCACGGGCCCGCATCTCGAGTTCGTCTCCCGCTCCACGCGGCTTCCCCGTCATCAGCTCATTCACGGCGGGCTCGACAAAGGATTCAAGTTCATCTTGCTCAAGGGCTGTCGTGAATGTCCGCCGCACACGATCACCGACACTCGCCAGCCGCACCCCCGTCTCCTGTTCAAGTGCCGCCAACCGCTTCACGAGAGCAGCTGCCGTCTCAGCTGTCTCTTCCTCCATCCGGCTTCGCCACGCACCAGCCGCGGCTGATTCACCGCGCCGAGCGAGCACTCGATGCGCCATGGTAACCGGCCGCAGCGTCCACGCGATCCGGTCGTACTCCGCCTTGAGTCGAAGAAAGTCGAGCAACATGTGGATATTCTCACCCCGATCTGACTGGGTCGTGGTGGAGTTCCAATCACGATATTCAGCATGATTTTCAGCGATACTTTCAAGGACCAAGCGAATTCTTGCTTGGGCACTTTTCATGGGAAGCACACCAGAACCCAGGGCATCTATCAGCCTGCCTGGCCGACGAGACGCAGCAACCTCATCGAGGTCATCCTCTTGATCACGATCGAGCAATCGCTCCAGAAAGGGTCGGACACCGCTGCGCAATATGCCGCGCAACGACGGTGGTGTCAGTAGATGCTGGGTGAAAAGCCCTGCTCCATACTGCTCGATGAACTCCCGCAACGCGTCAAAGGCCTTCTGATCTCGCACTCGCTCGAGTACCGAGAGCCGCAGCTGCCGTGCATGTGTCATCCACGTCTCAAGGAGTTTTGGGACCAGCAGCGCCAGCCCGTCGAGAATCCGTTGCTTTGCCACTTCATCGGTGTCGTTCGCTCCGTCGGTGGACGGGGTGCGGGCACTCTCCACAATCCGCTCCACCAGCGCCGTCGCAGCGGCCTCGAATACCCGATCGAATTCACTCACGCTCGCACCGCCCGTCGGCCGCTTTCGCTCCAGGCTTTTGGCCAACTGCACAACTTGCGTTGTTTCTGCCACGAGGCCGATCCGCGGCAGACAGCCACACAGTCGCGCAAGCAGCCGCGCGCGACTGCGAGCCCGCACGATGCGATCCGGCCGGCCGCCACGTGAAAGCGGTACGTAGAGCACCGCCTTTCCGACGAGCCGGCTGCAGACATTGTCAAGCAGGCTGCGGGCGGCAATGGGATCGCCACGGAGGATTGACGCGAACATACGACCCGCGAGTCCACGATGCTCGGCGCGGTGCCCGGTGACGCCCGATCGCGGCGCAGCAAAATGCGTCCGCGCTGAAAGCATCCAGAGCGTCTCGGTGATCTCAACAGCCGCATCGACGAGCCGTTCAGCAGCGGCGTCCCGTTGCCAACGAATCCGATCGATTTCCGGCTCCGGCATACCCGGTGGTGGAATGACATCCCGACCTGCAATGCGGGCAGCCGCCCGTACCATCGCCCGCCGCTGACGGCGCAGTGTATGTCGCCCCCCCACGACCGCATCGATCTCTTCTCGACTGGCAACACTCGCCGTCACGACATCGGTCGCACACGCCGCGGTCACGGCATGTCGCAGCAGCCGGGAACAGCCTGCCAGAAACTCGGCCGCCTGCTCGACGGCCGCCGGGCCGCTGCCCGACATACCGCCAGGCTGTTCATGCTCCAGCATACCGCCATCCACGCCATCGTCAGCTGAATCCCGCCAGACCATCGACTCATAGGCACTGGCCACACTTTCATCGCTATCGGGTTGATCGTCATCTGCGGCATCAACACCGGTCAGCAAGCGTTCACCATCTGCATCGGCAGGTTCCCGGCCAGCGGCGGCCAATTCGATGATGTCGGCCACACCACTGGTATTGGCCTCGACGAGTTCGAGAAACCGGCGGACCCGGGAGCGGCCATTCAGTGACCGGTCAACGGATGCACGAGCGAGCCAGCGGGCCGCAGCAGCCAGCCACTCCCCCCCCAACTGCTCGAGCGTCGGCCCCTCGAGGAGCGATGCCCAGCAGATCAACAAACCCATGGCACCGTCGAGATCACCCTCCCGGAGCAATGACTCGGTTGCCTCCGCATGGCTGCGGGGAGAGGAAAAGGATGCCATTTCTTTCCGCCAAAATCCGGGGGGAGGAGGTTCTTCACCCAACCCATGACGGCGCTGCAACGAAGCAATCACTTCACGAGTCGAATCGCGGACCTCTCGTCCAGAGAGATGATCGACCCCCGACACGGTTGCCGTCGCGTAGCGGTCCCACCAGGTTGCCAGCTGCTCCAGGGCATTCTCAGCCCGCGTCGCTTCCCGCTGAGCCCCCTCAAGCACCGCCTGACGCCACACGGCCGCATAGCCATCGAGAATTGCCGCCGTTTCATCAATCAGGTCGTCAACGCGTGGATCGGGCAGACTCTCGCCACCCGGCTCATGAAGCGGAAACTGGCCGGCTAGTCCGAGAATATTCCAGGGGTCGATCATCGCTCCACAGCCTACCGCCCGAAACAAGAGGTCGGTCGCTGCATCGAGATGATCGAGCGCTGTCTGGGCAGCTGCCGCGATGTCGTCCCCAACCTTCACCTGCCGCAGGGCCCGCTGGGCGGCAACGATACGACCGCTGATTCGCGACAACATCCGTGCCGATGCCGCCGGCACCACCCCTGCCAATCGCTCAGCTTCGGTGGCGCGCCCCAGCCGCGACATCACTGCCGCGAGGGCCACACTCTCGACTTGTCGCGCGCGCCGTGAGGCCAAGAGGGCATTGATGTGCCTCCGCACACCGCCAAATGGTTGTCGCAAACGCCGCACCTCCTCCTCGAGCCGGAGCCGATGCGACTCCGGCAACTGCTCGATGAGCCAGCGATAGAACGCATCGCGGTAGCCTGCAATCCGTGGAAGCAACTCTGCTAACGGCAAGCCCGCCTGATGAGCTCCCGGCCCATGACCAGACAGTCCTGAAGCCATGAGCATCACACCCGCAAGCACGGCTGATGACTCCCGTCGCAGGTCCGCCACGTCGCCCGCTGCAGAGCCGCTGTCAGCCACCGCAGTAACGGGCCACGACAGAATCCCGTCAAGCGTGGCCTGCTGCACCACCATTCGTCGATAGCAGCCTGTATTGTCGATGCGGCCGGGATCCCACAGTCCAAAAAGATAATTCGGCCGGCTGGCGGCGGGATGCAAGAAATCGAAGGCCCGCGGATCGATTGCCAACTCTTCCAGCATCTCGAGGTCGAAGTCCGCCTGCCGCAAGAGGTCGGAGGGAGCCGCGGCGAGAATATCGAGCGCGCCCTGAACAAGGTGCCGATACCGACCATGGGCGGGCCCGACACCGGCCACAAAGATCGGGAGAGGCCGCACCCGCTCATGTGGGTAAGGCTCGGAGAGCCGACCATTCTCGAGGACAGCCACAGGTCGCCAGCCAACGTAGTCGTTCAGTTGGCCGATCACGCGATCGATAATGCGGTCAGCACCTTCTTCACCGGAAGCCTCTGCAGCCAGCACAGCCTGTGCGGCAGCCATCAGGAAAAACGGTCGTTCAAGCGCCCCCGCCGCCTGATGCTCAAGCAGATCGGCATGAAACTCACGATAGGCTGAAGGAAATCGATCGAAGACGAGATCGAGGGCCGTCCAGGCTTGAGCCGCCTGCCGAAATGCAGGTTCCGCCGCTTCCAATTCCCGCAAACGGTGACGAAGCACACCGGCCACAGCGGCCGCAGTATCGGGCAACTCCGCAACAGCGGCTCCCTCTTCGCCGGGCGTGGTCTCCACTGCCGCGAAGAGGTCATTCAGCGCCCGCCACGCCACCGGATCGAAGGATCCTGATGAAAAATTGAGGTAGCCGAGGACCAGTGACGCTGGATCGGTCGGTCGTAATGCCTTCATAACCTGCACGATCCTACCTCAGGCCGCTCGATGTTGCGTGTGCTCCCCCGTGAACTACGCTTGCCAGAGAGTTTTCCACGTCCCCTGAGCCGGAATGCCATGCGTGTTTCCCTGCCGACATTGTTCGTGTGCTTCGCTGCAGGACTTGTTGCGGCCAACTGTTCAGCCGGTGAACAGGTCTGTGGGACGCTGGCTGATGCCTTCGTGGCCGAGGAGTTGGGACTTCGCCGGGAGTGGATCCTCCAAGTGCCCTTCAACACATCGACCACTCGGCTGGAACACGTGACGGTGGCCGATGACATTGTCATCGCTAAAGCAGGTGACGGGAGCCTCCATGGGATTGCCGCCGATGCGGCCGCGGCATCCGACACCGAGCCTCACGCCGGCCAACCGGCACGAGGGACGCTTCTCTGGTCATACGTTCCTCAGCGGAGCGAGGGCAGTCTGCGTCCTCCCGCTGCAGGGAGCGGAATCGTGGTCATTGCCGGAGACTTCGCGGTGGTCGCAATCGATTCCCTCTCCGGACGCACACTGTGGCGCGAACCGTTGCCCAGCCCCTCCGTCACGGCACCGGTGATTTCCGGTGACTGGGTGTATGTGCCGCTGGAGGGAGGCCGAATGGTGCGGCTGGCGGTCAATCCCTTCCGTGAAACTGCACTCTCGCGTGTGGCCGATCAGCGCGGTGGTCAGTCACCAGATGCCACAGTCACCGGCGCGGTGGTCTCCCGCTCGCAGGGGAGGCGGACGCCGGCCCTTGATCTCAGCCTTCACGGCAGCGTGATGCTTCCTCCGCAACCGCTGCAAGAAGGTGTGTTGTGGTCCACGATCGATGGGCGCATGACGTGGCTCAACCCGGCCCTGCCGGAATGGGTGCGATCAGAGTTTACGCTCGGCAGTCCACCGGCAGGTCGACCCCTTATTGTTCAATCCGGTGACAACACTTCGATCTTCATTGCGGCCAACGCGGCACCAGCAGCGAGCGATGTCGTCCGCATCGATCTCCAGCCCACAGGTTTGACGTTTGTGTGGCGGGAGCCGCTGGATGATGCCGTTGCGGGAGGTGCAGCCCGGTCTGGTGACGTGATCATCCTCCCGCTGGCCACCGGTGGCTTCACGGCTCTTGCCGCCGCCGATGGCAAACGCCTCTGGTCCCATTCACAGCAGGCTCAACTCCTCAGCGTCATGTCTGGGCGGTTATGGTGCATCGATGACATGGGTCGGCTGGCGACAGTCGATCCAGCCGATGGGAAACGGATCGCACAGTACTGCCTCACCCCCTTTCGGGTGCCGGTGGTGAACACGGTCACAGATCGGCTATTGCTGGCCTCACCCGGTGGGATCATCGCGTCACTGGCACCGCGAGAGGCCGCCGCCACACCGCAACCAGCGGCCGGTGCTGCCGCCCAGGATCCGGGTGCAGACAATGCGTCCGAGAACGAAAAGGCGGTGGGAGAGACCGACGACGAGGATCGGTGAGTTCAGCGCGAGAGGCGACTTGGCACGCGGGCCTTCGGATCCTGCCGCCAGGCCATTCGCAGCAGGTCATACAGGCGGCCATCGCTCCGGGCCAGCCGATGCGGATCTTGGAAAAAGCATTCGGTTGCCACAGCAAAAAATTCGTCGGGCCCCTCTGCGGCATAGTCATCGAGGGCGACAACCCGATCGTGTTCGACTGCCCACTCAAACCGTTCACGGCATTCTTGCATCGCAGCCGACCACTCACGACGGTCACACTCCAGTGGTGGCACACCGTCGACTTCACCATCGAGCATGTCGATGAGATGCGCGCATTCATGGATCACGACACTTCGGCTGCCTCCGTCTCGTAGCCGTCCACCGTCGACGACCCGTGGCCACGACAAAACAACACTCCCGCCCGACCAGGTCTCACCAAGTCGAACCTCCTGCCACTCCAATTCACCACCACCGTCAAGTGGCGCCCTGCGTGGCACGAGGTAATCCCCCGGATAGACGAGAACCGACCGAAGCCGATCGAAATACTCTTCCGTAAATCCCAGCACAAGGAGCCCCGCCTGGCCGGCGATCGTCACCCTCACCTCATCGGTGATTTCCATGCCGCCACAGCCTTCAAACGACTTCTCAGCCAGAAACACTGCGATCCAATCACGAAGTTGCTCCCGCTCGTGCTCGTCGAGCCAGCCGATGTGCCGGACGTTTCTTCGTAGTACTTCATCCCATGCCCCGGGAAAGGGTTGCTCGCGAATGGCGCGGCGACGTCGGTTCCGCAGCCAAGACAGCATGGCCGGACCTACCACCTACGGCCTGAGGGGAAGGCCTCGGGAAAAGAGGTCGGCCGCCAAAATAGCACAGGCGATCGTCATTGCGACAAACGCCATAGCCAACATCGCCGTATAGACGTTCATCGGCTGACGGCGCTGCTCGGTTGGCTGCTGATCGTCACTCATTGTTGCCGTTGATGGAACCTACTTCGCAACTTTCGATGGGTCACGCCGCCTTCAGGCGGGTCGTAACTCGATCTCCCCGCTGCACCACGCCACGGGCATACTCTTTTTGAATCACCGCAACCGCCCGATCCGGCTTCACCGCCTTGACAACCGCACGGCCAACATACTGATCGTTGCGGTACAATTCGAGAACATGCCCCATTTGCAGGCCATCGTCACCGCCCAGCGAGACCTCGACCGCTCCGTCGGCAACCGCCGTCACCACGCCGTCGATCGTGGGCACTTGATCGCGCGGTAGACTGTCGACAGACAGGCCGCTCTGCTTGAGAAGAAGACGTGCGTTGGCCAGTTGTTTTTCCAGCTGTGCCTTTCGCTCCTCGACGATCGCCAAGGTCGACTGTTTCTCGTGCAACTGCGCCGACAGTTCGACGGACCGACTGACTTGATTATCGACCATCATCTGTTGACCACGAACTTCTTCCCTGAGCGTCTCGACCTTCTCAGTCACTCGCTTGAGTTCCTCTTGGGCCGTACGGAGCGAATTGATCGCCTCCTGCTCACTTGCCATGAGCATGTCCCGCTCTGTCTTGAGGCCATTGAGTTCCGTGCTCTGCTCAGCGAGGGCGTACTGCAACTTCGCCACAACCTGATCCCGCTCCGCTTCCGAACTGGCTACCTGGGACTGCAGGGAGTCGATTGTTTCCAACAGTTGGCCGCGCCTGTTCTTGTTGTCGGCGAGTTCCTTCTCCAACTGCTCGGCCTTATCCTTCCAGTTGGTGTGGGACGCGAAGATAGCAACCGCAAAACTCATGAACACAAGGCTCATGATGAACACTGCAAACACGAAGATCTTGCCGAGAATGTTCATACGATTCCTCCTCTCCACCTCAATAAAGACTAGAAGGTGATCGACCGGCCCGTCAACGCGAATCAAGCGCGGCCCCGTCTGGCCTTCGCATCCAGCCAGACAACACCACCCATGATACCTCCTGCAACCGCCACACATCCCCAAGCCGGCAGACTTCCCCAAATCAACCACGGACTGGCACGACCGTCTGGCTCAACCCGGGCGCCCAGGGTGGCAGTGTCACGCCGCGGCCCCCGCGCGAGAAGTCGGCCCGATCCATCGATCCAGCCGGAAAACCCCGTGTTGGCCGCGATCACAAGCGGGGTCCGGACTTCGACCGCCCGGAAGATCGCCGCCGCCAGGTGCATGTCGAGTTCGCTCGAACCCCAAAACCAACCGTCGTTGGTGAGATTGACGATCACATCGGGACGGTCACCGTCACGTGCCAAGGTTTGAACCATATCACGAATCGCGTTTGGGAGCGCCGACTCGTAGCAGATCGTCACCGCCACGCGGTAGCCGGCAATCGGCACCGCCACGGGCTCCGTTCCAGCAGTGAGCCCAGTTGGCAGGGGTGTGAGGGAATAGAGCCAAGGGAATCGATCTGCCAAGGGGATGTATTCACCAAACATCACCGGATGCATTTTTTTGTAGCACCCCAGCACCTGCCCAGCACCATCGAGAAAGAGTCCGCAGTTATAGTTTCTGACACCAGCAGCCGCGCTTGGTGTTATCTCCTGTTTGTCAACGCCAACGATCCAGTGGGTGCCATAGCGACGGGCATACACGGCCAGCGCCGCCAGCCGATCCCGTTCCAAAGCCTCGCGACAGAGCCGCTGCCGCTCCGCCACTGTTCCCACACCTCCCTCGTGCACCGGCCCCAGCATCTGCTCAACGACACTTTCAGGGAGCACCTCATCGGGATCGATCTCAAGCAGGCCCCACCGCCACATCGTCTCCGGCCAGACAATGAGATCGGGTGGATCGCCTGCCGACGCCGCTAGTCCCGCGATCGTGAGATCGTCGTAGTGCTCAGCAACATCAGCTTCGGCACCGGGCTCGTGCTTGAGTTGCGTATCGATTGAGCCCTGCACAAGCAGCACGTCAAGTGGCTTGGCTGTGGATGATGGTGCTCCACCGATACGCCACGCACCATACGTCAGTACAGCGATCATGACACCGCTGGCAATCGCTCCCTGACGGAATGAACGTGATGCCACGGCCGCCGCCACCAGCATGACGAGGCCACTGATCCCGACGGTGCTGAAGAGGTCTGCCATCTGGATGAGCATGGTCCACCGCCACTGTGTATGACCAAGACTGGCAAACGTAAACCCGCCGAGCACACTACTCCGCACCTGCTCGCACGACATCCAGGCCAGTGGTGCGGCCGCCAGCAGCGGCCAGCCGAGGCGGTGCACGAACGTGCGAGCAACCCAGACGAAGAGCGGCACGTAGCAGCCGAGGTAGGCCGAGAGTGTGAGCCACCCAATCGAGGTCGCCGGATGGGGAAGCCGCAGCCAATGAATTGCCATGAGCCAGTGAAGGAAACCTGCCGTCCACAGCGCCGGCCACGGATTCACCGCGGACAGTCCTGGCCACCGCACGATCGCCAGCCACGGCAGCGGAGCCAGCCACGCTCCCCACCAGAAGTCGACGGGGGGCTGGACAAGAACCATCGTCACGGCCCCGCCCAACGCCACGATCCACAACCGCCGGCGATCGACTCCGCAGGCGTCGACGGGAACGGGGTTGTTCATGCCCCCTCCGGCGGCTCGATTTCAGCCAGGAGCACGCCCGGGCCGACAATCTCATCTTCATCAACACATTGCCTCACGATACGGCCAGCGATGGGAGCTTCCAGATCGATCGTGGCGGTGCTGACAAGGAGTTCAACGACGCGATCCCCCACTTGAACGCTGGCCCCCTGAGGCACGAGCCACAGCGACACTTTCACCGGGCCCTCCAGCGTGAGGTCGGGCACCACGAGCGGCACCCGGCCGCCCTGGCCCGCGTCACCTCCCGGGATCGGCTGCACCGCCATCGGTCACCGCTGATCCCGCAGCCAGGCCAGCGTGACGCGGCCGACTGCTTGAAGTGACTCTGGCGCACAATTCGCCGGTGTATCAGCCGTAGTGTGCCAGGCGGGATAATCGAAGTCGATAATATCGCAGGTGGGGATCTTGGCAATCATCCGCAGCGGCACATGATCATCCTGCACGGTGTATTTGGGACGCGGCACAAACTCCCGCACACCCAGCCGGGCAGCTACGCCCCACAGTTCCGCCACGATTGGCTGCGTGTCGGGCCACATCACGCTCTGCTGCTCCTGCCAGATCTGGAGATCCTTGTCGGCCACCATGTCGAGGATCACTCCCGCTCGATAGTGATGCAAACGCTGGTTTGCACGACGGTCAGCCACATACCGGCGGGCAAAATAGGTCGAGCCGAGGCAGTAGGGTTCGCCGACGCTGACAACATACTCCTCCGCATCAAAACAGACGAAGTCGACCCCCACCGCCCCAGATAACTCCGGCATGAACCGGGCGAGTTCCATCAGCACGGCCACGCCGCTAGCACCATCATTAGCGCCGAGAAACGTGCCCCGGGGATCGACCGGATCGCGATCGGGAAAGGGTCGTGTGTCGTAATGGACACCGATCAGAATTCGTTCCTTTCGATCAGTGTGCCATTCGATGATCAGGTTTTCCATGTGCACGGGCTTCCCCGTACGGCGGTCTTCAATCTTGAAGGCCTGCCCCGACACACGACCTCCAGCAGCACGGAAATGATTGACAAGCAGGGTCCGCTGGGCGGCCATCCCATTCGACCCACTGATTCGTGGCCCAAGGTCGCATAGTTGTTTCAGATAGGCCATCGCCCGCAGCCCGGAAAACTCATTCACCGGAACCGCATCATCGCCATACAAACGGACGGTGATCAACATCGCGAACGCGACGACACCTGCCAGCAATGCTCTCCCTGCTCGCATCGATACCGACCTCTCTGATCACGAGAATAGCCGATTCTAAATGCAACGCCGACGGCGGTTTCCGGCCGAAAGCCATGCAAGTGCATCCTCTCGCCCAGACTACTGGACGCTCACAATTTCGCCGCTGTTGCGAGATGCAAGACCACAGACGATCGCTCTCTCCGTCGTCTGGCTCAAAAAACGTACCGCTCCATCGCACAGCAGCACATCCACACCCCCCGGATGGTCGGAAAACATGGGAATATTCGGGCCTTCCAGCCACACGTCGTCGGGATCATCAGGGTTGATCATCGCTGGCCCCGCATCGTTGTGCCCCAGATTGTTCGCATTCAATCCACTTGCCCAGATGCCACGGGGGCTCGTTCCGTCGAGGCCAATCCCAGATGCCTCAAAGACGAGAAGCGTTTTCGAAAGACCGTCAGAGATTTCACGAAACCGAATCCCACGAGCAATCGTGTTTGGCTCATCAAAGCCGGGAGAACTGTAGGTGAGCAAGATGCCATTCTCATAGCCATACATATTCCCATCGGGCTGCCGAAACTGTGTTTCGTTCGGGTTCACACCCGCGTTCCCTGAGTAGTCAATGCACGCCATGCCATCATGCTCGCCCGACTGCACGATCCGACCATTGGACCGCGACGCATGTTGCCGCCCGACACTTGGGCAGAGATATGCGGCGATCTTCGTGGTCACGGCATTGCGATTGACCACCTCGGTAATGTCTTCGGTCAAATACAAGCGGGAATCGATTACACCGTCAGGATCCGCAACCGGATCGTGCGTTGCTCCGATCTCCGCTTGTTCCATGAAGTCAAGAAAGAATCCCGACCACGACATGGTGTCGATGCCTACCGCAAACTGAACGCGACCGGGTGGAAAGCGCTCACGGTAGGCCGTGCCAAAGTTGTGCATGCCCAAGCCAATTTGTTTGAGGTTGTTCTGGCAAGTCATGCGGCGGGCTGATTCACGGGCCGCCTGGATGGCCGGCAGCAGAAGCCCAATAAGGACGCCGATGATGGCGATCACCACAAGCAACTCGACCAAGGTAAATCCATGGTCCGCCTGCTGATGCGCACGAAACTGTCTGCGATTCATGCGTGTTCCTTTCGATATCAAGAGCAGGGTGAAAAGAGCCCAGGCACCACTCTTCAGTTTGCCTTTTCCTATCGAGATCAAAAAATTTCCCTGCCATGGAGGATCTGGCGCGGACTTCTTTCATCGATACCCTGATCCCTCGACCGTAACTGGGCGTCACATGCGCCGATCGTGGCTACACCGACGGTGCGGGCCCCTCATCACGGCGGTTATCGTCGGCTGTGCGGCAACCCGCAGCCTTGCCGGCGGTGGGCCAGAAAACATGTGTGTCGTAGTCAACGACTCGAATCCTCATAGCCAAGCGGTGGCCAATGCGTTCATCTCCCTCCGTCGGGTTCCACCGCTCAACGTGGTTCCCATCGCCTGGGACGGCCCGGACGATGAAGTGCCGATCGGTGTGTTTCGGGAACGAATCCTCAGGCCCGTGCTGACGGCAATCGACTCCCGGGGCCTCGCGCCGCAGATCGACTGCATCGCCTACTCGTGCGGTTTCCCGTGGCGAATCGATTTTCGGGATGACCTGCCCGAGACACTCGCCGCCCGCGACCGCTTCCCAGCCGGCTCGCTCACCGGCATGACGTTTCTCTTCTCCACAACACTCGAGCCGCCAGAGGGTGTGATTCCACAATGGCTCGCTCGCCACACCAACCGCTATGCCCCACCACCGTCGACCGACGACACCGTCGTTCCCACGACCTACGGCTTTCGTGCCGCTACTGGCTGGGGATCCGATGGTGAGCCAACAGCTGTGGGTGGCGGCCACCATGTGCTTGCCGTGATGCTCGGCGTGACTGCCGGCCGCGGCAACTCCGTCGCCGAGATCATCAGCGGCCTCAAAGCATCGACGGCGTCTGATGGTACGCGGCCCGACGGCACCATCTATTTTGTTACCAATACCGACATCCGCACGACGGCCCGCAGCGCTGGTTTCCCCGCCACAGTTGCTGCGATCAAAGCCACCGGCGTGGGTGCCGAGATCGTCACCGGAACGCTCCCGCTCAAGAAGCCCGACGTCGCCGGCCTGATGATGGGGGCAGCCAACTTCGACTGGGCGGCCAGTGGCAGCACGGTCCTTCCCGGGGCGATCTGTGACAATCTGACCAGTTTTGGGGGCGTGTTCACCCACGGAGCCGGGCAGACACCGCTTTCCGAGTTCATCCGGGCCGGCGCTGCCGGGGCAAGCGGCACCGTGATCGAGCCCTACGCGCTGGCCGATAAGTTTCCCATGTCAACCGCGCAACTGCACTACGCCCGGGGGGCCAGTCTCGCTGAGGCCTTCTATCGATCTGTGCGGGCGCCCTACCAACTGCTCGTGGTCGGTGATCCACTCTGCCAGCCGTGGGCAAGGATTCCTGCTGTCGAGGTCACCGTCGTTGCCGGCGGGCAGTCCAGCAAGATTCTAGATCTGGCGATGCCTCTCACCGGCACCATCGTGCTCATACCGCGTGGCACATCTGCAGGCCCTGCGCCGATTGGTCGTTATGAACTGTTCATCGACGGCATCCGCATCGCATCATGCCGGGAAGGCGAACAGCTCCCTCTCGACACGAGTCGCTTTTGCGACGGCCACCATGAATTACGGGTTGTTGCGGTCGAGGCATCCCCACTCGAGACCCAAGGTCGCTGGGTGCACGCTGGAACATTCGCCAACCATGGTCATCGGCTCGCGCTCTCTGCCACGCAACGGCATATCTCGCTGGAAGACACGCTCCACATCAGCATCAGGGGCACTTTCGCCAACAGCGTGACAGTGTTCACCGCCGGTCGTGTGCTGGGGCGAGTCACTGGCGAGGACAACCCCCTCGATACCGGTCTTGACATCACCGCCACACATCTCGGGCTGGGCGAAGTCGTCATCCACGCAAGAGCTCATCTGGACGGCGTGGCCGTCGTCACTGCGGCCCCGATTTCGGTACTCGTGACGGATCGCTCGTGCACCGTTCCAACCGGCTCTCCCCACGATCAGACAGGTGGCCGGTCTCATTAAAGGAAACGAGTTCGGGACCGGGCCACCTGAGGCAGGTGACCGAACAGTTGTCCAAGGCTGGCAACTTCGTAAATGGTCGTTCGGCGGCGGCAGCCAAGAGCGGATGCGCGCGGCCCACGAGGCCCCCCAGAGCCGCCGTCAGGATGCCACCATGGGCAACCACAATCATGCAGTCAACGCGCCGGGAAGCCAGCGACTCAAGCACCGCCTGCCCACGGGCCGCCAACTGAGCCCGTGATTCGCCTCCAGGAATGGCGTAGTCGATGGCACCGCTCCGCCAGCGGGCTACGGCTTCGGGAACCCGTTGCTCAAGATCGGCCCACAGGTGCCCCTGAAAAATTCCGGCATGCAACTCTCGCAACCGGTCATCGATCCTGAGTGGTAGGCCGAGGGTGGTGGCGATCGGAGCCGCGGTCTCGCGGGCGCGCACGAGTGGACTCGACCAGACCTCTCCCACCGGCATTCCTTGTTCGTCTCCTTGCGTGCGGCTCCACGCTGCCACGGCGGCTGCCTGCGCCTCTCCACGAGTTGAGAGAGCGACGTCTTCCTGTCCCTGCACACGGCCCTCGACATTGGAGACGCTTT
>JAQBZA010000486.1 GCA_027622795.1 Planctomycetota bacterium
CCGGCCGAATTCGATGGCGATGGCCCTGCTCATTCTCGGTGAAGCCCGCCCCACCAGCGGCCAGCGTGACCCGATGACGGTGCCCGCGATCGAGGCTTGTTCGGCCCTCGCGACTCACCACAGCCCCATCCTCACCGCTGATGTTTACCAGATCATCGGCCGTGAGCGTGTGGCGGTGGTTGACGCTGCGGACCACAAAGGCCCAACCGACACCGCCCATGATGGCCAAAAGCACCGTGCCCACCGCGGCGAAACCGAGCATCCGCCCGAGCACGATCTCCCCGGTGCGGACCGGCTTGGTTGTCACCGTCTGGATCGCCTTGGCCTTGATGTCGGCCGGCAGGCTGAACACCGAGAGCACGAGCACCACGAGGCAGACCAGCAGATTGGTCGAGGCGATAATGAAGCCGATGTAAAGCTTACCTGGATTGGTGCTGGCCGGATCGAGAAACCATCCGGCAAACAACACGAGCAGGGCAAACAGCGGCAGCACGACGAGCACATTCCGTCGCAGCGATTCCTGCACTGCAAGCCGGGCGAGCGCCCCAATCCGCCGTACCGACATTCCAAAAAAATCCGTGATACCCGACAGGAGCCCACGATACACCTTGTCGCCGGCTACTAATGGTCCATGAAGGACCGACTGAACGAGCCATGCAATGGTCGCAACGATCACAATTACGATCGCTGCAGCAAAGAAATACCAACCCAATGCCGGCCCAATCCACGCCGTAAATGCTGGGATTTCCTCTTCGAGCACCATGAGCGTGGCCTATCCCTCGCGAGTTTCGACGGAGCCCGTGCTTCGCGCCCGCCGCCCGGGCCGCGCCTGCGTGTCGCGGATGATGTCGAGAAACAAGTCTTCCAGCGTTGTCCGCGGGTTTCCGATCTCAACGTCCGCCGATCCGTATCGCTCAAGGACCGCCCGGACTTCTTCACGTGCGGCGTCAGAGAGCCCACTCGCTCGAATCTGCGTGACATCGGTCACTCGCAGCAGGTCTTCCACGCGTCCGAGTTCTTTGAGTTCGCCCTGATGCAACACGGCGATGCGGTCACACACGTCTTCCACGTCAGCCAGCAGGTGCGAGCACATGATCACCGTCTTGCCACGGTTCTTGAGATCGATGATGAGATCCTTCATCTCCCGGGTGCCGATTGGATCAAAACCGCTGGTCGGCTCATCGAGCATCACGAGCTCCGGATCATTGATCAGAGCTTGTGCCACACCGATGCGACGGGTCATGCCCTTGGAATATTCCTTCAATTGCCGTTTCTTGTCGCGGCCGAGCCCTACCATCTCGATGAGCATGTCAGCCCGCCGCTTCCGCTCTTCTGGCGGCATGTCAAACAGTCGACCATAAAAGTCAAGCGTCTCTTCAGCGTCCAGAAACTTGTAGAGGTAAGACTCCTCTGGAAGATAGCCGATTCGCTCATTCTTCGAGACATCAGTGGCGTCACGGCCAAACACAACCGCCTCGCCCGACGTCGGAAAAATGAGCCCCAGCAGCAACTTCAGTGTCGTTGTCTTGCCAGAGCCGTTGGGGCCAAGCAGGCCAAAAATTTCACCGCGGCGAACTTGGAGATCAAGCGGCTTAAGAGCAACTTTTTTGCTGCGTCCCCAGAAGTCGCGATAGGTCTTGGACAGGTTGCGGGCCTCCACCACGACATCATCGCCAATGGGTGGCCGGCCGGCGGCATGGGGGACTGGCGTACTGGCGGTCGACATACAAAACCCTCAGGATCGTTCGAGCCTTGGGACGTCCCTCTCCGACTCCCCGAGAGCGGCCCCCGGCGAATCATGTCCGTCGGATCCCAGAGCGTCTCTGGAACCCACTGAGATTTTGAGAAGTCCCCAGTCGTTTCGCAAGTTTTGTACAGAAACTTCGGGAGGGACACCACAGGCAGGCCCGGCCGCCGGCTTCAGTAACGAACGGAAGCAGGAGTTGCTGTCGGCAGTGGACTCACCGACTTTGGACCGACACGTTCGGCCGCCAACTGCACCATTTTGTGGGCAGCAATCAGTTCAGCTGCCGCAAAATACGGTTCGTCTGGATACCCACCGGCTCGGTCAATCATCTCTGCAGCTAATTGCTGCCACGAAAGACCACTGGCAAGATGCCACGCAACTGCCTGAGCCACCTTTTGTGAAACTTCCCCGCGACCAAACGCCTTCATCACAAACGCCAACTGCGGATCGGAAGAAAATGAGCCGAGAGCCACGAGCCTGTAGGGAAGACGTGGATTCGGCTCAGGCTTGCCGTATTCGAGGCACACGGTAGCGACTCGGATGGCGCGCGTTCTCTCCGGAGGAACTGAAAACATGCCGCCACCCATGCCACCCATGCCATTCATGCCACCACCCATGCCATTCATGCCACCGCCCATGCCTCCCATGCCACCGCCCATGCCACCACCGCCAGTCGCCTGAGCTGCAGGTCCACCGCCCATGCCACCGCCCATGCCGCCCATGCCGCCCATGCCGCCCATGCCACCCATGCCCATCTGGGCCAGTACGGGCACGCCAACAAAAGCTTCCGGCAGTCGGAGCGTGAGCGGCTTGTCAGACTTGTTTTCAATGACGATCTGAGCCGACCGGGCATCGTTGGGGATGTACTTCACGCGCACGAGACCTTGGGCCTCTGCCTCGAGAACATCAAGAGACTCAGAACCACTTTTGGAAAGCCGCGGCTGATCCAGTTCCCTCGCGAAAATCGAGCCGGCCGCGAGCCAG
>JAQBZA010000487.1 GCA_027622795.1 Planctomycetota bacterium
TGACGTTTCGGGCTGACCGACTCGACGGCTTCGAGGGCCCGATTCGGATCGAGGTGGACGGTCTACCGCAGGGCCTCATGTTTCATGGGCCGGTCGAGATCGAGGCCGGGCAGCGGCGGGCCCGCGGTGTGATTGCCGCGGCTGAGGATGCGGCCGACCCCGACGAGGCGGCCGAGAAGGAGGTGCGGGTGCGGGCCATGTCGGAAATCAACGGTCGCGAAGTGGTGCAGGATGTGGGTACGCTTGGCGCGATCACCCTTGCCGAGCCACCGAAGTTTGTGGCCCGGATCGTGCCAGCGGCGACGTCCTCGGTGCTGGAACGGCCCGGTGAACTGCTTGAGTTCACGATCCGTCCGGGTGAGACGATTACGGCAAAGGTGCGGGTGGATCGCGGTGATTTTAAGGAGCGAATCGAATTCGGCAGCAACGCTGCCGCCGACCGCAACCTGCCGCACGGCGTGTTTGTGGACAACCTCGGACTCAGCGGCCTGCTGGTCGTTGAGGGAGAGAGCGAACGGGAATTCTTTCTCACCGCAGCGTTGAAGACGCGACCGGGCCGACGGCTTATCCACCTTTGGACCGGTGCCGACGGCGGCCAGGCCACGCTGCCAGTCTGGCTCAACGTGGTCGCAGATGGCATCGAGCGTTCCGCGAGTGAATAAGCCCCCTCGCGTCATGACATGCGAAGGCGTACACTGTCTCCATGCTTGTCGAACGCGTGAAATACGTGATCTGGGCCGCCGACATGGAGCGGGCCGCTCGGTTCTACTGTGATCTCTTCGGTGGCCACATCCTGCGGCGAAACCCGGCGATCACCGAGGTGGGCATCATCGACGCCGTGATCGGCATCCATGGTGGCGGTGAAGGCAAGCGCACCTGGACGGGCTTGAGTTTCCAGGTGGCCGACGTCGTTGCGGGGGGCCGCGAGGTGGTGGCCGCTGGTGGCCAGTTGACCCGTGAACCTGAGCCCGAAAACGGCGAGCCGCCGCACCTAGCGATGTGCGTCGATCCGGATGGCAACGAGTTCATGCTCACCCGGAAGCGTGGCGGCTGACCAAGGCAGCACGGAGAATTTCTGCCGGGTGCCAAGCGATACGACCGGCACCATCTTTGATTTGGTGCCGACAGCTTGTGCCTGCCGCGGCAATTATTGCATCGGGCCCCGCGGCCCGCACTGCCGGCAGGAGCACAAGTTCGCCGATCTGCATCGAGAGTTCGTAGTGCTCGGCCTCATAGCCAAACGAGCCGGCCATGCCGCAGCAGCCACTAGGAATCACCTGCACCGAATAATTGGCAGGCAGACTCAGCGCCGTCACTGCCGGCTCGAGCGACGAGAGTGCCTTCTGGTGGCAGTGGCCATGAAGGAACACCTGCCGCGGCTCTGCCGTGAACTGCGCAGGCTGAATTCGACCGCGGCTCACCTCCCGGGCAAGAAACTCCTCGAGCAACAGCGTCTGGCCCGCCAACGACCGCGCTGTAGCGACGAGCGGCTCCGGCACGATGTCGAGATACTCATCGCGAAAACCAAGGATGGCCGAAGGCTCGATGCCGATCAGCGGCGCATCATCGGTGATCAGTGGAGCGAGTAGTTCGACGTTGCGGATAGCCAGATCGCGGGCGGCCCGCACGAGCCCCTTCGAGAAATGCGCACGTCCGCTATCGACATGCCGCGGGATCACCACCTCGAAGCCCAGCCCCTCCAGCAATTCGACTGTTGCGATGCCGACCGGCACGTCGAGCGTGTCGGTGAACTCATCGCAGAAAAGGTGCACGCGGCCAAGCGGGGCTGATGGACGGCTGCCGCCACGACGGCGCCACCAGGCCGTGAGCGTCGTGCCAGGAAGCGCTGGCAGCGACCGGCGGGCCGCGAAGCCCATGACCCTTTTGAGGAGATAGGAAATGCCCGGGGCCGTGACGGCCAGGTTATAGATCCACGGGGCGATCGCAGCCCGCCGCAGCGCCGCCGCCGATCCGGCGATGAGCCGCGATCGCAGCGGGATGCCCTCCCGCTCCTGCCGCTGCTGCTCCCATTCGGCCTTCAGCCGTGCCATGTCAACGTTTGACGGACACTCGCTCTTGCAGGCCTTGCAGGAAAGGCAGAGATCCATGACCTCAGCCAGTGCGGGCTGCGTCCAGGGATCGGCAGCGACCGGGTCGGCCAACGCCTGCCGCAATACGTTGGCCCGCGCCCGCGTGGTGTGCTGCTCGTCGCGGGTGGCCATGTAGCTCGGGCACATCGTGCCGCCGATCAGGTGGGTCTTGCGGCACTGACCGACGCCAGTGCATTTTTCAGCAGCGCGGAGGATACCGCCGCTGTCGGCAAACCGAAACACAGTGTCGCGGGCGGCTAAGGGATGCGCGGCGGGAGCGATCCGCAGGCTCGTATCCATCGGCGGCGTCTCGACGATCTTGCCGGGATTAAAAATGCCATCTGGATCGAAGATCCGCTTCACCTGTTCGAGGAGCCGATAGCACTCGTCGCCCACCATCGTGCGGATGAACTCGCCGCGGAGCCGGCCGTCGCCATGTTCACCGCTCAAGGAGCCGCGGTATTTCTTCACGAGATGGGCAACGTCGGTGGCCACGTCGCGAAACATCCGCAGCCCCTCGGGCGAATGCAGGTTGAAGAGCGGCCGCAGGTGGAGTTCGCCCGCCCCAGCATGGGCATAATGGACGCAGTCGATGCCGTATTTCTCGGTGAGCAGTCGGTCAAACTCGGCGATGTAGGC
>JAQBZA010000488.1 GCA_027622795.1 Planctomycetota bacterium
CCACCGCATCGAGAAAGGCATCCCAGCTCTGGGCTCGGCCGGCGGTTGTCTGATTCGAGACCAGCAGCCAGGCGAGCACGGCGAGCGCCGCGCCGCCAACCGCCATGACGATTGCATTGGCATGGGGACGCAGGCGATCGACGAGTTCGATTGTTTTCTCGGCGAGCGCGTTGTCGGAATCGATCTTGGGATCCATCGGCGGCGTCTCTCCTCGGGGCGGTGAAGCAGGGAATAGAAACGTTCCCCGCACGGCCCGTCAAGGCGGTTGTGCCGTGTGCTACATTCCCTTCTCCACCGCTTCCGCGAACCAATCACCACGCCCCGCATCTTCCGCCGCCCACCGCACGCATGGACGCTGCCCCCAGACTCAATCCCGCCCAGATGCAGGCCGTCACGGCTCCGGTCGGCCCGCTGCTGGTGCTGGCGGGGGCGGGTACCGGCAAAACCCGCGTGGTGATCGCCCGGATCGCCCACCTCGCGCGGCGGGGAAGCTGCCCCTCGCGGATCCTCGCCGTCACCTTCACCAACAAGGCGGCCCGCGAGATGCTCAGCCGGGCCAACACGCTCCTCAAGCGAAAGAAAGACGCCCCCCGGCCGGAGATCTCCACGATCCACTCCCTGTGTGTCCGGATCCTGCGGCGGCATGCCGCCCGGCTGGGCTATCCGGAGCGATTTTCGATCATCGACCGGGGCGACCAGGAGGGCACGGCCCGCAAGGTGCTCAAGGAACTGAAAGTACCGGAGGCGACGCTGCGGCCGGCCGACCTGCTCGATCGTGTCAGCCGCTGGAAGAGCGTCGGCATCCGCCCCGACGACGCCTTCGCCAACCTCTCCGGCGATGCTGATGAATCCTGGGAGCTCGCAGCCGCGGGATACCGTCGCTACCAGCAGGCCCTGCGGGCCACCGGCGCCGTCGACTTCGACGACCTGCTGCTCGTCGTCGACGAGCTTTTTTCGCAGCACGAGGATGCCCGCCGACAGGAGGCGAGCCGGTTTGATCACCTGCTCGTCGATGAATATCAGGACACGAGCGGGATCCAGGAGCGGATCCTTGCGGCGCTCGCCCGCGACCACCGCAGCCTGTGCGTGGTGGGCGATGACGACCAGTCGATCTACGCCTGGCGGGGCGCCCAGATCGCGCACATCCTCGACTTCGCCCACCGCTGGCCCGGCGCCACGGTGGTGCGACTCGAGGAAAACTATCGGTCCACGCCCGAGATCATCAAGGCGGCCAACACGCTCATCGCCCACAACGGTCGACGCCATGGCAAGACGCTCGTCTCGAAGGCCCCGGCCGGCGTGCCCCCGAAGATTGTCCAGGCCCAAGACGAGGTCGACGAGTCGCAACGGGTGGTGGGCGAAGTCGAGAGCCTGCTGCGCGAAGGAGCGACGATTCCGGCCGAGACGGCGATCCTTGTCCGCACCGGCGAGCAGACTCGCGTCTTTGAGCAGGAACTGCGACGCCGCGACATTCCGTACGAACTGATCGGCAGCCGATCGTTTTTCGACCGCCGCGAAGTGAAAGACGTGATGGCCTTTCTCCGGCTGCTCGTCGAGCCCGACGACGACCTCGCCCTCTCCCGCATCGCCAACGTGCCCCCCCGCGGGCTTTCGTCGCACACGATTGAAAAATGCCGCACGGCGGCGGCCCTCGCTGGCCACAGCCTGTGGCATGAATTGCAGGCCGCCCGCGGGGCCGGCCGGCTCACGGCCGCCGCCGGCACCGGCATCGGCCTGCTCGAGCGGCTCATCACGCTCCGCCACGGCGCCGCGCAGGCCGGTGCCGCCGAAACGCTCCGCATGCTCCTCGACCAGGCCGGCTACCGCCGGCATCTTGAAAAAGAATACGAAGAGGATCTGGCCGAGGCCGAGATGCGGTGGCAGTGCGTGGAGGAGGTGGCCAATGCGCTGGCCCACTACGAAAAGACCCACGGCGGCAGCCGTGACGACGAGGGCTTTGCCCGGCTCGTCCGCGGCTTTCTCGACGACCTGATCCTCGAAGTGACGGAGGCCGAGCGACATGAAAACGACAAAGAAAAAGGAAAGGGCAACAAGCTCCGGCTCATGACGCTCCACGCCGCCAAAGGGCTGGAGTTTGACTGTGTCTGGATGGTGGGCCTGGAAGAGGGCCTGCTGCCGCATATCCGTTCCTTGAACGACGGCCTCCAGGCGATCGACGAAGAGCGGCGGCTCTGCTACGTCGGCGTCACTCGCGCCCGCAAACGGCTTTCCCTCTCACTCTGCCTCACCCGCATGAAGTGGGGCAAGACCAAGCCCTGCCGCCCCAGCCGATTTCTCTACGAACTCACCGGCCAGGCCGACAAATTCCAGGAACACCCCGCCGAACCAGCCGCAGCGTCGCCGCCGCCAACCAAAGGCCGGCGGTCAGCCAAACGCGTCGCGAAGCGGCGGTAGGGATGCGGCGCCCGATTGAGCTTGCCAATCGATACGGTTTGGCAAACTGAAGTTTGCCCCACATTTGCATGTCTAACTTTGACGCCTACAAAAAATGACTGATTTGGTTCGGGGCTGCCCATGCCCCGAGAGCCGGCTGAGGGAGCGAGGGGGCTGCTCGTGCCACGGAGCCGGCGTATGCAGACAAGCGCAGCAAGGATTGCGGAGCGCCGTCTGCATCCGAGCGAACGAAGGGCAGGATGCCCGTAGTGAGCGTCCGGCGATGTGGCACGAGCAGCCCCCTCGCGGCGCGTCCCTCTCACGCG
>JAQBZA010000489.1 GCA_027622795.1 Planctomycetota bacterium
TCGAGCGAGCGGAAGGCAGGATGCCTGAAGCGAGCGTCCGAGCGACACGGCACGGGCTTGCCCCAGGTCGCAAAAGGCCCGAGATGCCGTGGTCAGCCCGCAGTTACTCCCCGAGGCCGACCACCGCCGAGATCGCCTCCTCCCGCGAACTGATCTTCCCGTCGAGCTGCAACATCCGCACCCGCGCGAGTGCCGCACCTACTGCTGGACCTGCCGGCACGCCCGCGGCCAGCAGATCGCTGCCGGTCACGAGTGGGGGCGGATCGACCTCGAACTGCGGTCGTTCCGTCTGGGCGGTGAACCAGGCGGCCGCCTCGGCATCGCCCTGACCCTGCCCGGCCCGAGCCCGAAGCAGGTCTGCCAGGAGCGGCGCTCGCGGATCGGCCACCCAGGGCTGAACGTGCGACCATGGCCGGCGAGCCAGGTCGGAAGCGGAACCGATCGCCCGGATCGCGGCGTGCAGCCAGCCGGTCGCCTTTGAGTCCTGATTGGAGAGTCGCAGCCGATCGGTGATATGCCCAAGCGTAGCGGGCTCATCCGCAGCCGCCAGCGTGGCCAGCGCCTGGGGCAAGACCGGCTCATCGAGCCCACCGATGACTGCAGCAGCGACCGCCCAGGCTCGCTGCCCGGCCGAGTCGCCCGCGCGCGGGGCGACCTCGGGCAGGACCTCACCGGCCAGGCCGGTGTCGAGCAGGAGTTCGAGGGCCCGCCGGCGGCCGGTGCGTGACACCATCGCCCGCAACTCCGCAGCGATCCGCTCGGGGCTGACCGAGACGACGAGGTGCCCCATCCGCTCGATCGCCCGCCTCGTCTCTGCTTCCAACACGAAATCGAAGAAGGCCGTGAACCGAACGGCTCGCAGCATCCGGAGGTGGTCCTCACCGAACCGCATCGCCGGCACGCCGATCGCCCGCACGATTCCGGCAGCGAGGTCGTCGCGGCCGCCCACGAAATCGTGGACCTCCCCACTCACCGGATCGAGAAACAGGCCGTTGATCGTGAAGTCCCGTCGCTTCGCGTCCTCGCGAGCGGAGCAGAAGGTGACGCCAGCCGGGTGACGCCCGTCCGTATAGGCGGCGTCGGCCCGAAAGGTCGCCACCTCGATCTGGCCGGCCGCCTTCGGCCCGAGCACTGTAATAACACCAAAGGCCGCCCCAACCGCCAGGGTCCGGCTGCGACCGAAAACGGCTCTCACTTCTTCGGGCCTCGCCGCGGTCGCCACGTCATAATCCGCCGGCGTGCGGCCCAAAAGTTCGTCGCGGACGCACCCGCCGGCCCAATACGTCTCATGGCCTGCCCCCCGAAGGCGGGAGACGACGCTGGCGGCAAACTCGCGCGAGGCCACAGGGTCGGGTTGGGGGCTTCTCATGGGGGGATTCAACACGTTGACGGAAGGACTCCGAAGCGGCTATTATTCCAAATGGTGGGGATCACCTGCCTCGACCACATTTTCATTGCGATTCGGACGAGGCTGCGACTCCCCAAATTTTGTTCCTTCATTGTGTCATTCACAGCCCATTTGGGCGGAGGTTTTTATGTCCACGTTCAAGCACAGTTCGAAGCGGCGAGGTTTTACCCTCGTCGAACTCCTGGTGGTGATCGCGATCATCGCCACGCTGATCGGCCTGCTCTTGCCAGCGGTCCAGAGTGCCCGTGAAGCGGCCCGCCGCACGGGATGCAGTTTCAACATCCGCGGCCTGACGCAGGCGATTCTCGTCTATGAGTCGACCAAGCGTCGGCTGCCAGCTGCGACGGATCGTCTGCCAGGCACCAGCCGAGCCGGCACGGGCGGGAACTCCGCCACGTCGTCCGGCTACAGCTGGATCTTCCACATTCTTCCCTACATGGAAGAAGGTGCCTTCTACAACAACGTCTCCAACAACACCTCAAAGTTCCGCTTCGGGCCTTTCAGCACGGGCCGAAGCGCCACGGCTGGCGGTGCCTGGAGCGGGCAAAACTGGCAAGGCACCCACGCCGCCGCGGTGGTGATCTCGCAGCTCGTTTGCCCGAGTGGGGGCGGCGGTAGCGCGGTTGAAACCACGGCCAATGGCTCGACCAGCGGTCTTTCATATTCCTCGGAGTACGGCGCTATCACCAACCAGATCGGTGGCACGGCCCCGGCTGTCACCAACTACAAGGCGATGGCGGGCACCCACATGGCGCCGCAGCCGGTTGACGGGACAAACGCTATCGTTCCGCAGAACAACGGGGCGCTGCAGTTCATGCCTGACGTGGCTGTCCCGACATCGCTCGCGGCGACCCCTTGGTTCGCCAGCCGCGCCGGCGTCTCGGCCGGATCGGTCTCCGACGGCATGTCGAAGACGGTGATGGTCGCCGAGACGAAAGAGCGGGGCTACTCAGCCTGGATCGACGGCACGACCGCCTGGGTCGTGGCCTATGACCCCAACGCGGGCATTCCCTTTAACGTCAACGGGATCTGGAACCGCACCAACTCGGCTAACAACCCGGTCACGGTGTGCGGCCTGACGGTGCAGCCGTCGCTCCAGCCAAGGGTTCAGTTCCTGCCGGCGGCTCAGTTCTCCGGCCGGATGGCCCAGGGAATGGCGTACGGCCCCGGTAGCGACCATCAGGGGGCGATCACCATGCACGCCTTCGGTGATACCCACGTGGCGCAGGTCACGGCCGATGTTGATCCGGCCGTGTATCTCGCGATCTGCTCACGCAACGGCCAGGAATCGGCCGCC
>JAQBZA010000022.1 GCA_027622795.1 Planctomycetota bacterium
CCCGCCACGCATTGGCGGAGACGGTGAACGGGCAGGGAGATCGTGTCGCAGCCCGTGCGATCGCCAGCCGCGGCGCTGAATCACATCCCGCCAGCGTCGGTGGCAAACAATGCAAAAACCTCATCACAACAATCGATGCCAAAGAACTGTCGCTCGCTACCGAACGAGCCTGGGCAGCGCCGTGGCCTGTCGTCCGCGTCACCTATCGCAATCTCACCACCGTGCACCTCCGTCTGGCAAAGGCCGACTGGCCCGCGCGGCTGAAGGCGGGTAAACCCCATCCAGGCTGGCTTGACGAGCAGGATCGGGCGGCGATTCTTGCGCTGCCGCCGATCAAGACCTTCACCGCGGATCTGCCGGCAACCGATGATTTTCAATCCCGTAGCCATGATCTACCGGTGACCCAGGCCTTCGCTCCCGAAACGCTCGAGCCCGGGGCCTATTGGCTCATTGCCAGCCACAAGCCCGACTTCGGTGGCACCGACAATCTGGTGAGCGCTACGCTTGTGTGGGTGTCGCGGCTGGCAATCGTCGCCGAGACGGGCGGCACACTGGCCGGCCATGTCGTCGATCTTGCCTCGGGTGCGCCACTCGCTGAGGCTCGCGTGACGGCGTGGGTTCGCGAGCAACGTGGCAACCCA
Source organism: Planctomycetota bacterium (assembly GCA_027622795.1). Classification (GTDB taxonomy): domain Bacteria; phylum Planctomycetota; class Planctomycetia; order Pirellulales; family UBA1268; genus CACORA01. The sequence goes on from JAQBZA010000022.1 coordinate 642, forward strand.
CAGGCGTTTACCGAGCGGGGCTCGACCACGACCGACGCCAACGGCCGCTACCAACTCGAGGCCGAACAGGGGCGGGAGATCGTGCTGGTTGCAACCGCGGAACTCACGGGAAAACGGCACACAATCCCGACGGAATCCACGCATGTCTGGCCACGCCAGGAGCCCGGCCGCAGCACGTCGGTCGTGCTGGTCACCGACCGCGGCATCCACCGACCCGGCCAGATCGTCTTCTACAAGGGGATCGTCTGCTCAGCTGATCAGACTGGCCGTGACTACACAACCCTCGCCGACCGCGGCATCAAGGTCACGCTCCGTGACGCGAACGGCCGCGAGGTGGCCCGCGGCCAGCACACGACCAATGCCTTCGGCTCCTTCCAGGGCTCCTTCCCGATTCCCACTGGCGCGTTGCCAGGCCGCTGGATGCTCACATCGGAAACAGCCGGCCACACTGGCGGCATCGGCGTGCAGGTGGAGGAATACAAGCGGCCAAAGTTCCTCGTCGAACTCACCGCGCCGGGCGAGGCGGTGCGGCTCGGGGCCGAGGTGGCCGTGCCCGGCAGGGCTTCGACCTACACAGGGCTGTCCGTCGCCGGGGCGAAGGTACGGTGGCGGGTCGAACGGGAGATGCGGTTTCCGATCTGGTGCCGCTGGATCTTTCCTTGGCTACCGTTTGACAGCGAAGCCCGCAAGATCGCCCGGGGCACGGTTGTGACCGATGACAATGGCTCCTTTACGATTCGCTTTCCCGCGGTTCCCGACCGGGGTGTGCCCGCCGACAGTCTGCCGGTCTTCACATATCGGATCGTGGCCGACGTTACGGATGCCGGCGGTGAGACGCGATCCGATGAGCAGCGGGTCTCGGCGGGCTACACCGACACGGAGGCGGCGCTCACCGTCGATGACTGGCTGGCCATCGACGGTGGCGGCAGGGCGGCCGTCGGGGTCACGATCGCCACTACATCACTCGATGGCGAGCCCCGCGGGGCGGCCGGCACGCTTACGATCCGCCGGCTCGTGCAGCCAGCGGAAGTTCCCCGTGGCGATCTCATCCATGACGGCCCGCAGCCGATGCGGCGGCCGATGCGGGGCAGAGGGGCGAAGCCGGGCCGCCTGCCAAACCCTGGGCAAAAGACCGACCCCACCGATCCCCGAACCTGGGCCGACGGCGAAGAGGTCTTTGCCGCGCCCGCGACGACCGACAAGACGACCGGCAAGACGACGACCACCGCCAGCCTGCCGGCAGGCATCTACCGGGCCACGTTCACCCTGCCCGCCGTGGGGGATGCGCCGGCTGTTGCGACCCAGACGATCATCGAAGTGATCGACCCAGCCGCCGACCACTACGCCGTGAAACGACCCTTCACGATGAAGGCGAGGCGGGAGAGCGTTGGCCCAACAGAGGAATTCTCGGCGCTCGTCGGCACCGGCTATGCATCTGGCCGGGTGCTCGTCGAGATCACACAGGCTGGGAAATTGCTGGAGCGTTTCTGGACTGTACCGGGCAAGACACAGTGGCCGGTCGAGTTCACGCCCACGGATGACAATCGCGGCGGGTTCACCGTGTCGGCCTGGCTCGTCCGCGACGGCCGACTCCACCGAGAACAGCGGGTGATCGATGTGCCCTGGACCAACAAGCAGTTTTCGATCGAGTGGGAGCGGTTTACGCGGCGGCTCGAACCGGCGGCGAAGGAAGTCTGGCGGGCGCGGATCAAGAGCGTGGCCGATCCGGTTGTCGGGCCGGCGGCTCCCGCTGTGGCCGAAATGCTAGCGATTCTTTACGACCAGTCGCTCGACGCGCTCGCCCCGCACCAGTGGCCGGCCAACGGTCTGCAGAGCCTCTTCCGCCGGGAATGGGGTGGCCCGCTGGTGAGCTTTACCAATGGCTCGCTCCAACTCAATGCAATCCTTGGCTCGTGGCAGGCCCGCTACGAAGGCGTGGCCATCTCCTACCGTGAGTTTCGCGACTGGTTTGGCCCGCCTACCCGTGGTGGCTTTGGCTTCGGAGGCGTGGGCGGTGGCGCGTTGCGGATGCAGCGGCGCGGGATGGTGGCGATGGAGATGGCCGCCGCACCGGCGATGGCGCTGGCCGACGCTGCACCGGCAGAGGCGGAAGGCGTGATGGCCAAAAACGCCGCCGCAGCGGACGAACGGGACAAGCAGGCTGGCGGGACGAAGCCGACGGCTCCGCCTGTCGACTCAGCCCCGCCGCCGCGGAAAAACCTCGCTGAGACGGCCTTCTTTCTGCCGTCGCTCGTGAGCGACGAGGAAGGCATCGTGACGATCGAGTTCACGCTGCCCGACACGCTCACCACCTGGCAGTTCAAGGGCCTCGCCCACGACGCTGCGCTTCGCAGTGGCACCATCACCGACACCTGCATTGCGGCCAAAGATCTGATGGTTGAGCCGCTGCTGCCCCGGTTTCTGCGGGAGGGGGATGTCGTGCAGATTCCGGTGAAGGTGAGCAACACCTCGACCGGGCGGCTCTCTGGCACAGTGCGGTTCTCGCTGGCCGACGCCCGCACAGGTGATGCTCGTGACACGCTCATCGACGGGCCGCGCGAGCAGGCCTTTGATCTCGCCGCCGGTGAGTCAAAGCCGGCGGTGTTTACCGTGCGGGTGGCCGATGGCACTGACGTCCTTCGGGTGCTGGCTGTCGGGACGACGACGAATTCAGCCAAGCCGGCCAGCGACGGCGAGGAGTCACTGCTGCCGGTGCTGCGGCGACGGGTGCCCATCACGGAGACAATCCCGATCACGATCCGTGGGCCGGGCGTGCGGACGGTGTCACTCGAGCGGCTCGTGAAGAGCGGGGGCACCGCAGTCGAAAGCCAGTCGCTCGTGGTGCAGGCGGCATCAAACCCAGCCTGGTATGGCGTGCTCGCGCTGCCATCGATCATGGAGCAATCTGATGAGAGCACCGAGACACTCTTCACGCGGCTCTATGCCAACTCACTTGCGCGGCACATCGTCACGCGTGATCCGCGGATCGAGAGGATCTTCGCGCAGTGGAAGGGCACTGATGCCCTCGAAAGTCCGCTCGAAAAAAACACTTCCCTCATGCAGACCCTCCTCGCCGAGACACCGTGGGTCCGCGACGCCGTCGACGAGAAGGAAGCCCGGGCTCGGATCGCACTGCTGTTCGACGCCACCCGCGCTGACAACGAAGCACAGGCGGCGCTGGCCCGCCTGGAAGCGCTCCGCAATGGCGACGGCGGCTGGCCGTGGTTTCCTGGTGGCCGCACCTGCGACTCGGTGTCGCTCGGCATCATCGCCGGGTTTGGGCGGCTGCGGGCGGCGGTAGTCAAGGTCGACATCCAGCCGGCACTGGCGGCGCTCCCCTGGCTCGACAGCCGCCTGATCGACGAACGCGAGCGGGCGCTGAAGCTCTGGGGCGACAAACCCGAGGAGATGGTGCTCACGCCGATCGGTGCCTTCGCCCTCTATGCCCGGAGCTTCTTCACAAAGGACGCGCCTCCCGAGGGGGATGCGGCCGAGGCTTATCGCTGGGGGCTGGGGGTCGGCGCGAAGACTTGGATGAAGCTCGACCCGCGGCGGAGCCAGGGCCATCTGGCGATCGCGCTCAAGCGTGCCGGCGACCTTGAGCCCGCCCTGTCGATCATCGACAGCCTGAAGCAGCGGGCGGTCGATGCCGATGTCCAACCGGGTCAGGAAAAAGAAAACTGGCAGGGCATGTGGTGGCGGGATCGGCATCCCGGCTGGTGGAGCTGGGCCCATGCCCCGATCGAGACCCAGTCGATCATGATCGAGGCCTTCGATGAGGTGGCAGGCGACGCTGCTGCGGTGGAGGCGCTCAAGGCGTGGCTCCTGTCACAGAAGCGGACGAGTCGCTGGGCCGGCAGCCGGGCCACGGCCGACGCAGTGGCTGCCCTCTTCGGCCGTGGTCAGGATCTGCTTGCCTCCACCGAACTTGTCACCGTGACAATCGGTGGCGAAGCGGTGCGGCCGGAGAAGGTCGAGGCGGGCACCGGCTTCTTCGAGCAGCGGCTCGTCCGCAAAGAGATCACGCCGGCGACTGGTGAGATCGTGATGAAGAAGCCCGAGGCGGGCCTCGCCTGGGGCAGTGTGCACTGGCAGTATCTCGACGACATCGCCAACGTGCCGGCGGCCGGCCGTGAGGAACTCGCCATCGAGAAGGCGCTGTTTGTGAAGCGGCACACGAAAGCTGGGGCGATGCTCGAACCACTGGCTGCCGCAGGTGCCGCTGGTGCAGCCAAACTTGACGTGGGCGACGAACTAGTCGTGCGGCTCGTGGTGACCAGCGACCGCGACTACGAGTTCCTCGAACTCTCCGACCATCGGCCGAGCCTGACCGAGCCGGTCGACGTGCTCTCCGGCTGGCGGTTTGGTGACGGGGCCGCCTGGTATCTGGCGATTCGCGACGCCTCGACGCAGATGTTTTTCGAGCGGCTGCCGCGGGGCACGCATGTCTTCGAATACTCGCTACGGGTGGCTCATCGGGGCCAGGCATCAAGTGGCTTTGCCACCATCCAGAGCCGTTACGCCCCCGAGTTTTCGGCCCATTCGGCGAGCATCGCCGTCGACGTCAAGTAGCCTTCTGTTTCTGTCGCTTGCTCGGCTTCGCCTTGCCGGTTGGAGGCTCCGGCCCCCGGCGCTGCGGCATCGGTGCTCGCACGTCATTCCGCCACGCCGCGAGCCGGGCCCGCATTTCTGCAGCCTTCTCCACCCTGCGAGACGCCAGATTGGTGGCTTCGCCCAAATCCTCCCGCAGGTTGTAGAGCTCGAGCCGTCCGTCTTCGAGAAACTCCATCAGTTTCCAGTCTCCGGACTGCACGATGCTCACGGGCGTGGTTCGCCAGACGTTCTTGCCCGAGCCCAGATACCCGGGAAAGTGCTGAAAGATCGCGTTCCGCTGCAGCATGCCGCCCGGGTCGCGCATGAGCGGCACGAGGCTCTCACCATCGAGCACCTGTCGCGGTGCTGGAGCGGCGGCAAGTTCTGCAAACGTGGGAAACACATCAACATGCATGGTCGGCACGTCGCAGCTCGTGGCGGCAGGAGCGATGCCCGGCCAGCGAACAATGAAGGGAACACGGATGCCCCCTTCGTAAAGGCTCCCCTTTCCGCTCCGCAGCGGCGCATTGTCGGTGATATCACCCGCTTGTTTCAGCCCCTCACGGACATAGCCGCCCACGCCACCATTGTCACTGGTGAACACGAGCACGGTGTTCTCGGCAATGCCGGCGGCATCGAGTGCCTGCATCACGCGACCGACGCTGTCGTCGACCGAGGCGATCATCGCGGCGTAGGTGGGGTTGGCATGGCCACCCACGCCCCGCTTGTCGGCAAATCGCTCGATGAGCTTTGGCTTGGCCTGATACGGAGAGTGCACGCCAAAATGAGGCAGGTAGAGGAAAAAGGGGTGTTCTTTGTGCCGCGCGATGAAGTCGACAGCCTTGTCCGTAAGAAAATCAGCCAGATAAACGCCCTTGGGGACGGCGACATCGGGGTTGGTCGTGAAGTTGAAGTGCTTTCCCATCGTCACGATCGCCTCGTCAAAGCCGCGCCGGGCCGGATGATGTGGGCCCTTCTCACCAATGTGCCATTTGCCGAACATGCCGGTGGCGTACCCAGCCTTCTGCAACTGATCGGCCACGGTATCGAGATCGAGCGGCAGCGCGGTAACGTTCTCGACCGGCCGCAGCGGCCGCATGCTCCAGTCGAAACGATCGATGCCCCCCACCGTGTACACGCCGGTGCGGGCTCCGTGCTGCCCGCTCATCAGCGCCGCGCGGGTGGGGGTGCAATTCTGGCAGTGATGATGGTTGGTGAAGCACACGCCCTGCGTGGCCAGCCGATCGATGTGGGGTGTCTCGTAGTATTTACTGCCGAAGCAGCCGAGATCGGTCCAGCCGAGATCATCGGCCATGATGAACACGACGTTTGGTGAACGGACTGGTTCCGCACCGCCCGCCAGCAGTGGCATCACGCCGATCATCAGAAGGGCGCCGATCGCCCTCTTCACAACGCTTCCCCCTACGGTCATGGAAACACTCCCGACTCACTTGTAGTTGATTTGTTATTCCGGCCGGCTCCCGGCCATTACGCCGGCTGGGCTCCCGGCCGGCCGCTTTCGATCACAAACACTCCCTTCGTCTCCACCGGCGCACCCGGTCGGTCGACATAGGGTGTGGTGCGAAAAAACGTCGTCCACCTCTGCGGCGTAAGTTCGCACGACACGTAGCCACGATTGGCGTTGTAGAACTTCACAAAATCATTCTGCCGGGCGGCCCGCTCATATTCTGGAATCACCGTGCCGCCGTTCCCCGACGACGACATCGACGTACCCACCAGTTCCGTGGCCACGAGCGGTGACGAGGGGTCGTTGAAATCGAGTTGCAGGTCATTCACCCAGTTCAGATGGATGTCACCGGTCAACACCACAGGATTGGAGATCTGCCGCTCCTGAAAGAACCGCAGCAGCCGGCGGCGGCTGACCTCATACCCCGGCCATTGGTCCATGCTGTAGCGTCTGTCTTCCCCCTCACCACGGTTGAGCGGCGCCATCATCACTTGCTGGGCCAAGACATTCCATGTGGCCCGCGACCGCATCAGGCCCGCCATCAGCCAGCCCTCCTGACGGGCGCCGAGCATGGTGGCCTGGGGGTCGAAGACCTTGCCCTCCATCGGTTTTTGATGGTCGCCGTTGGGCTGATCGGTGCGATACTGCCGCGTGTCGAGGAGATGAAAGTCGGCGATATCACCGAATCGGCAGGTGCGGTAGAGACGCATCTGCGGGCCGTGCGGGAAAGAACGCCGCCGCAGCGGCATGAACTCATAGTAGGCCTGGTAGGCATTCATGCGGCGGGCCAGAAACGCCTCGGGTGAAATGCCATCTTCCTCGGATACGAGGTCGGCATAGTTATTGTCAAACTCATGGTCGTCCCAGGTGACGAGCCAGGGCGCCACCCGGTGTGCTTCCTGGAGCATCGGGTCGAGCCGGTACTGGGCATAGCGGGTTCGATAGTCATCGAGCGAAACGATCTCTGCCCCGAGGTGCTTCCGCGGACGGTTGTCGATGCCGGCGTATTCGTAGATGTAGTCGCCGAGGTGAATGATCAGGTCGGGATCTTCCGCGACCATGTGCGGATAGCCGTTGAAGTAGCCGCTTTCGTAGTGCTGGCATGATGTGAAGGCGAATCGCACCCGATCGACCACGGCACCGGCCGCCGGTGCGGTTCGCGTTCGCCCGACCGGACTCGATTCGCCACCGACGTGAAACCGGTAAAAATACCACCGCTGTGGCTCGAGCCCGTCGACCTCGACATGCACCGAGTGCCCGAGTTGCGGCGTCGCCGTCGCCACGCCCTTCCGCACGACCGTCTCAAAGCGCTCGTCATTGGCCACTTCCCAGGTGACGGCGACCGACTCACGGGGCATTCCTCCTCCCGCGAGTGGCTCCGGTGCGAGGCGGGTCCAGATCACCACGCCATCCGCTTCGGGATCTCCGGAGGCCACGCCCAGAGAAAATGGCGCGGAGGAAAAGGAGGGCGCCGGTCCAGGAGGCGGTGCGGCACGGAGCGGCGCCAGCGGAATGGCCGAAACCGTCGCCATGTATTTCAGAAACGAGCGGCGGGCGATGCCGTATCGCCTGCCGCTGCGGGTGCGAACGCCTGCCATCGGTGACCCCTTCCCAAAACGATTGCTGTGACGGTGTGGTAACAATGTAGGTTCGCCGCACGATCGCCGGCAACTCATCACCGGCCATCGACGAACCGCCCGCCCATCTTCCCGGAGCCATCGCTGCCTATGTCCGACAAAACGCCATCCCTCACCGATGAACTGGCCCGTGAGCGGAATCGTGAGGCGGCCGACCGCACGCTGCTGGCGTGGGTGCGGACGAGTCTGGCCATGATCAGCCTCGGGTTTGGCATCGAGCGGCTCGGGCAGGCTGCCATGGGCTTCGACGGCACGCTCGCCGGCTTTTCGCCCCTGAAGACCCGCATCTTCGGCGCCGCCCTGATTCTCCTGGGAATTTCTGCCACGCTGGCGGGCATGTGGGAACACCGCCACATGCTGCAAGCTATCCGGAATGATGACTACCGCTACGCCGATAGGCCACCGATTGCCCGTTACATGGGCGTGGGCCTGGTCTGCGTCGGCGTGGCGGCCCTCGCTGTCATCTTCGCATTCTGACGCCAGGCGGCTCGCGGCATCGCTCGATCACTCAACCTCGATCGTCACCGGGGCTCCGTCAGAAGTGACGGTCACTTCAAGCCCCGATGTTGCGGTCGACTCATATTTGCGATCGACCAAATTCTTGGCGAGGATCTGCTTGCCATTTTCATCCATCGTGTCGACACCGTCCTTCGCCATGACCGACACGGCATAGGTTCCCGGTGACAAGATCACCGAGAACTCACCCTTGGCGTCGATCGTGGCGGACTGGGCTTCGGTGCCTTCTTGTGCGGTGAAATTGAGGCCGCCTGTCGCCGGCGACACGATGGCCAGCGGTGCGCCTCCCTTGAGCACGGCACCCTTCACTCGCACCTTGCCATCCGGAACATCGGCGCTGCAGCCCGCGACCACCACTGCGGCCAACGTTGCCACGACAAGCATTGATTTTGATTTTGTTGTCATCAGTTGGGCACCTTTGCGGGCTGGCCGTCACTCTTGCCGCCGAGATAGTTGTAGACGTCAAACGCGATGTCGTTGTTCAGGAACTGGACCGACGCATCTCCCATGCAGAACGTCGCTCCACCGGGATGGTAGCTGCCGGCCCCGAGATTGTTCCTGTAAGCGCCTGAATTTGTTTTCTGAATCTGTGGACTGTTGATCCGCATGATTGTGGGCACTCCCTGAAAATTTCCGGAGAACACGCCCCCCCAGTTCAGCAGATCACCCATGTGCTCCGACAGCATGATCGTGTTGGAAAGTCCGTCAGAGACCATCCTAAACTCGCACTGAAATGAATTACGGCCGCCAAACATGCCTGGGTTTCTGTCGTCAGCTGCCTGACTCCAGTCCGAGTTTGCGACAGTACAGTAACTGTTCGCGCCGGCGGCACAATCAAGGCCCGGACCATCACATGATTGCGGGCCATTACATGGGCCGTAACAGGACACCGGGCTGTTTGCCATCTCAGAAAAACCACCGCCGTCTTTTCGCTTGCACTTTGTCGCGTACGGGTTGCTCGGACATTCTTGTGGTTCGAAGCGTTTGTTCGACAAGACGGCTAGATTGCCTACCGTAAAGCCATTGGAAAGGTTGTTGTTATTGATGTGTTCTTTGAAATTGAGCTGGTCATACGTCGTTTGCATTTCAACAAACGGCATGATGTCACAACTCCATGTTCGATATGGCACGGACCAAACACTTCCCCAGCCCGTTGAACATGCATTCGATGCGAACGGTAGCTTTTTCATCGTGTTCTCAAAGTTGTGCAACGCCAGCCCGAGTTGCTTCATCTTGTTCGTGCACGAACTCCGGCGGGCCGCTTCGCGGGCAGCCTGCACGGCAGGCAGCAACAACCCGATGAGCACGCCAATGATCGCAATCACGACGAGGAGTTCGACGAGCGTAAATCCGCGGGAGTCGCGCCGCAGTGGGTGCACGATTCGCGACGAACCCCGATACAAACCGAAAAAACCAGTCCGCGAAGAACATGCAGAAATAAAAGGAAAGGCCATGGCATACCCCTGCTAAATGAAGCAAATCACCAAAACCCGGTATTGATACGATACACGCTTTCGAGAGTCGGTCAATGCCGGCTCAGGCCGTCGCGAAATCAGCGTCCGCTCAGCCCACGGTCCAACGGGCGCGAATCGACGGCCTGCCGCCATTTTTCAATCGTCTCGCGGAGAAGCGGCCCCGGAATGACGATCGCCAAGCCGAGTGGCGTGTGGATTATCTTCTCTTCAAACGGACTTGTGATGCGGTCGGTCTGACGCTGCATCGCAACGACCACTCCGGCGATCAGCAAGCGATCAATGTCATCGATCACCACAGCGGAGCCGCTGTCGCCACCGAAGTGGCCGTAATCGACAAAAAATCGTTCCAGCCCCACCGCCGGTGTGAGTGGGTGGCTGGCCACAAACCCGGTCCGCAGCACGGGCCAGCCAGCTGAGTTCGCTTCCGTCTGAGCTGGGAAACAGGCTACGCGCACCCGCCGGCCAACGTGAATCTGGCGATTCTCAAAGTCATCCCCGGTGGCGATTGCCGCCAGTGGAAACGGTTGACACCCGACTCCGTCCGGCAGCGTGCAGGGCATCACGGCCACATCCGCCGATGGATGCCGCACCCACCGAGGGGTGTCTGCCTCACGAATCTGCAGGGTGGTGTCGCGGCGTTCCCAGCCGGTCTTGGTGGCCGTCCGAAAGACAACCGTCGCCCGCTCACCCTTGATATTCTCAAACGCGTGGGCTGCCGAGACGAGGAGCGTTGCCGCCTCGCCCTGCGTCTCAAGCGGCACGTTCACGACAAAGGCCGTGCTGGATCGACCGTCATGATGGATCCGCACGGTGGCATTCACCGCCTCGAGCGCCGCATCGATCTCGCCAGCTGTGGCCACTGCCGGCGCCGCCGCAAGCAGGAACATCATTCGTCCGAAAAGCCGGCTCCACATCGGCAGGCACTTTCCCGATCGGGCGGCACAAGAATTCATCGTGCCCCATCCGATTTTAAATCAAGCATGATCTCGGCCAGTTTTCCATCCACTTCCACTTCAAGATCACTGGTCTGCGAAGTGCCATACTTTTTCGGCAGCCCGCTGCGCGAAGGCATATCTCGTGGCATCGCTCCCATCAGCCCTGGCGATGAGCTGTCTTCGCCCGGCTCCGCAGCGGACGATTTTTCAGAGTCCTCCTTCGTCACAACGGCGATGTAGGAGCCAGCAGCAATGCCATCATGTGGTGCATAGGTAGAGAGCGTGAAGGAGCCGGTACCGTCCGTGACGCCGCTGGCGGTTCGGCCTCCTGCTTTTGGGAAAAGCGTGACGCTCGCGCCGGCCACGGCTTTGCCATCCAGCCTGACAACACCGACGGGCGTGTAAAGCTTCGGCCTTCCATCGCCACAGCCGGCGGCTCCTGCAAAGCCACAAACCAGGAAAAAGGCCCACAAAAACCGATTCAGCCCCATCACAACTCCTTCGTTGGGAGCCCATCTGCACGACACCCCAACAATTGCAAGGCAGACGGATCTGCAGATTCGGAAATCACACGAACCGAACCGTCGGCCATGACGAATCCGACAGCGCCGGGATGACGGCTCTTGAAGCCGAATTCAGTCTTCCAGTTGCAGCGTGCTCCACAGCCATCGCCTCCGGCGGCGGCAGCATCGACTTGGCAGGAGTCAAAGTTCAGCGGATAGAGCGTATTGAAAAGACCCTGACCATTGTTTGACCGCGCCCATCCGCTACGGCCGTGGGCCGAGCAATCGACCCGAACTTCACCGAACAAAATCGTGCTGGAGAGCCCGTCGGAGATGTCGGTGAACGTGCACGTAAATTTATTCCCACGCCGGGTAAAGGGGCCGGCAGGGTTCGTTTCTCCGAAGCCCGTCTTCGGCCTCAACGTGTCGTAGGTGAGGGAACACGAGCAGTTTGGGTTGCCTGAGCCTCCACTTCCCGTCGGACCATAATTTGCACCATAGTTTGAGAAAGCAGTACTCGAGCCCGGCACGACACCCGCATGTGTGTCGCTCGCACATTTGAACCCCGAAACAACCACCTGACCCACCTGCTTTCCACCAACGGATTGCTGGAAAACATTTGTATTGCTGTCAAAATCGATCCCGCTATAAACCGCATTTTCCTCGATGTATGGGAGCAAGCGCACCAAAACACCACCTTTTTCTGGATTCGGAGACGGAATGTTCGCAGCCCACGGAACGTCGTGCCGCCATTCTCCTCCCGGCGGAAGCGTCTGATTGGAGTCGTGGTGGCCGTGAGCCGCGAGACCAAGCTGCTTGAGGTTGTTGTTGCAAGAGATACGCCGTGCAGACTCACGAGCAGCCTGAACGGCAGGGAGCAACAGCCCGATCAGCACCCCGATGATGGCAATGACTACAAGCAGTTCGACGAGGGTAAAGGCAGCCTGTCGCTCGAAACCCGACGCTGAGCCACGGTCTTTAGAAGATGCATTTGCCATGCTTTTCTCCAAGAAAAGTCCAACACACCGTAACAACAAAACAACACTGGAGAAGGGTGCCGCAGAGGATCCGAGGACCGGACGCGTCATGCATTCCTCCCTTGTACGATTGTTGCGAGCTTCCCCGAACGCTCAATATTACAACCCGCTGACCGCTTGGCAACACCATCCACATCGTGTTGCTTTTAGCATGATTGCGGGCCGCACGATCGCCCGGAAGCCGAGCAAGCGTAGAGCACGGGGTTGAGCGGATCGTCCATAATTTCGCCGACCAGCGTGGAGGGGGTCCAGGTACGGTGGTCGAGTTCCTGATTGGGATTGGCAGGTTTGGCCAATCGCATGTCGCTGTCCATGTAGATGATCGTATGGACCTTTCGCGGCCTGTCAGTCGTGTTTGGACCGGCCCGGTGCAGTGTCCAGCCGAGATGAAACGAGACGTCACCAACCGCGAAGGGCTCTGTGACTTCGACGATCTTTTCACGGGCCACCGCCTCACGAATCAGCCGCTCCGACTCATCCGAGATCGGCAGATCGCGGCCAATCCGCTTGCGATGACTGCCACGACCGAACGACAGCGGCCCCTGCTCCAGAGGCACTGCGTGGAGCGGAATCCAGGCAGTCACCGAAAGCCCACTGGCCATCGGCCAATACTGCTGGTCGGCATGCCATGGGGTGAACCCTCCCGATGGCTCTTTGTAGAGCGCTTGGTCATGCCAGAGTCGCACGCCGCGGGTTCCCAACAGTTCGGCCGCGATCCGGGCCAGCCGCCGAGAGAAGGTCAGCCGCCGTGCCTGGGCGCCCTTCGTCCACAGATTGCCGACCTGGATGAAGGCTCGGGAGTAGGTGTCGCGGGCTTCCATCGGCACACTGACATGGCTGTCGTGCGCCAGAGTCAGCGCCGTGATCTCCCGTTCGCAGTCGGCGAGCGTCGCGGCATCCAGCACGCCTGACAGGCGGATGAACCCATCCTCACGAAACCGCTGACAGTCCACCTCGGTCAAAGGATACGGATCGTCCAGACCCGTTTCACCTGGCGCCGTCATGGTACCGACCCCCGATCAGTCATGAGCGTGTCCATGGCCATGCGGGTGCGCATGAGGATGCACATGACGGCGGTGCGTCGGATGTGACTGATGGGGGATCGGCAGCCCGAGGAGATCGCCGTTGGACTTGAAGCCATCGCCCCCCACGTCGACGAAGATCGGGTTGGCAACGGCGACCGGCTTGCGTTCGGCATGTTCCGGACCCATCACCATCCCGAGGCCGGCTTCCTCGCCGATCGTTGCCACGATGAGATGGGCATCGGCGGCGAGCGTGAGCGGAAATTCGTGTTCAAACCGCAGCGCATCCCGCGAAAAGAGTGCCGGCTGCTCGCGGCGACGCACGTTGAGGGCCGGATCGGGACGTCCGTTCACGAACACCTGCACCCGATCAATATCGAGCCAGTTGGGGCATTGCACCCGCACCAGGAGGCTGACCATGCCGTCATCGTCCGCTATCTGCTCACCGGGCCCTGCCGTAGATGACTTTACTCCAACGCCAGCCGTCAGACGGGCCTCCAGAAAGGGACCCGTGCTCATGATGATGCGGCCCGACTCCGCAGCCCGGATGAGATCCGTGATGTTGATCTTCGCCGGATCGTCGGTGGGGCTGGCAATCCAGTTCCGCAGCCATCCCGAGCCATGAAACGTATAGTGGGCGTCGGTGTTGACGACCCCCGGCACGCGGTAGCCCAGGTTGAGCATCTGCATCCAGACGAAAATCGTGCTTGTCTGCTTCCGCGGATCGTCTCGCGGCGGGGGCACGGCAAAGATTTCGTGCGGTGGGTGAACCTCGACCACATCGACGAAGCCAAGCATCTTCTCAAATCCGGCGTCGGGAGTTCCATCGGTATCCCGGTCACCGAGTACCTGCACCAGGTGTGGATGGTTCATCTGCACGACTTTTTCACTGCCGTCATCCCAGAGGGCGAGTCGTTCGATCTGGGCAAGAGGATCGTCATTGTTCACGGTCGGGCCGCCACCGTCCTGTCGGTAACGCTGCTCGATCAGCGGAAACGCATTCTGGTGATTCACCGGTAGCAGCGACCCCGTGAGCTCCATGCCGGTGCAGGTGGCCATCAGCGTGGTTGCCTGCAGGCGTTCCAGGTGCGGCGCGTATGACGAGATCCGATTGTGTTCCGTGCAGGGGGCAAACTCGATCTGTTCGCACAGCAGGTTTTGCACCCGTCCAAACTGGCTCGTCGTGTTGTCGCCCGACTCGGTGGCATGGCTGTGAAAATCACTGCTGATCCAGCCACGGGTGTCGACCGACCGCCGGAGCGAGAGCTCCAACGGCACCTCGACGCCCCGTTCCACTGTCAGCGTCGTGAAACCGGCATCGTATTCGGGACCGTAACTGACGATGATGTCATAGTCCCCAGGTGGCACCTCCTGGCGAAACCGGCCGTCGTGGCTGTAGACCAGATTCCTGACGGCCGTGTGCCCGCTGTCGGGACCAAAGTCGGGGTCTGGCGGGACGGGCCCGCCAGCCTCTCCGCCCGCGCCGGAGCGGCGGCGAAACTGCACCTTGCAGGGAATGGGCTCACCGGTGTGGTCCGTGATGCGGCCCCGGACGAAGCCGGGCCGTGGCAGGTCGATCGTTCCGTCGAGTCGATCGCCCGAGGTCGGATCAATCGACTGCTCAGACCGGCCGCGGCCGACCGTGGCGGCAGTCACCTTCCAGGCTCCGGCGCGACGCGGCAATTCTACTGCCAGCCGCCCCTCAGCATCGGCGCGGCCCGACCCGTAGGTAGCTTCGCCGTCCCGCACCGTCACCATCGCGCCAGCAACCGGACCGGCCTCGTCGCGAACCGCGATCGTGGCCGCCACAAGCGGTTCATTCGCCAACCGGGCAGCCACCGCTCGGGCCGCCAGCAGGTGGGCCGCGGGGAACAGCCGCCGCACCAGCTGCACTGAATCACCCGGCGCGATCTCAACGTTGTCGGCCCCATCGAGTGCATACCGCACCAGGTCCCGCGGCGGCCGAGACACCACGCCATCGCCTTTCGTGACCAGCCGGGCGGGGCCGGGCACGATCCCATAGGTTTGGCCAAACCATTCGTCATCCCACCAGATCATTCCCGTGCCAGTGTCGATCGCCGATGTAAACGTGCGGTCGGCCCGGACGCGATCGGTCAACTCCACGGTGATCGGAGCGGCATGGGGGTTGGTGAAGGTCGAGGTGACCGTCAGGAAATCGTCACCATCCTTGAGCGTGTAAGCGATTTCAATGCGTGGCTTGTCGGGGCGGGCCACAGCCGCCACCCGCAGCGTCACCTCGGCACCCGCCGCCACAATCGTCCGGGCACCATTGACAACCGTTTCGGCTGTCGACGTCTGCCCGCCCGCGACCGACACGCCGGCATGGACATACGCCTGCGTTCCATCACCCGGATAGTAGGCGCTCAATTGATCATTGGGCTGTTTGACAGACGTAAGGTCGATGATGCAGCCGCCGACATTGCGGACCGTCATGTTCGCGTGCCGGGTGGATTCGGCGGCCGCGACCACGGCCACAATGCGATCGTTCCGCAGCAGGTGGTCGCCGAGAATCCAATCGGCTTCCTTGCCTGAGGGAGGCCCTCCGTGACCGTTGCGCTCCGCTGCAGCCAGTAGGTCGGCGGTGATCGTGACGATTTCGGCGGCCGGGAGCCTGACAGGCAGCGGCACAAGCAGGCTCACTGCAACGAGCCGCCACGCCACAGGGAATCGCCGGCGTTGTCTGCATCGCATCGGTCAGCCTCCTTCCAGTGTTTGCTTGCCTGGCCGCACAAGGCCGCGGTTATTGCACCGGCACGAGCAAAACGGCATCGGCATGCACAAATCCGCGGGCATCATCGGTGCCGATCACCACCACACACCGCTCGCCCTTGTCGAGCCGAACGCGGCCGGCCGACCCAAAGCTCGCGTCAAGCGGCGCTTCCTGCCGCATGTCAAACCGCACGCTCGCCCGTCCCGTCGCCGTCTCAACAAGCACCGGCACGGCCGAACCGCGGTTTTCGTGGGGCTGCCAGGCAACCAGCACCTCATAGACGCCGGCCGCCGGTGCGCGAAGCTCGTAGGTTGCCGTCGCGCCGCTGTTCGGCCCGGCGTAGTGGTAGCCGTGGGCGATGAACCCCTTCAGGCCCTGCCCCTCGGTCCACTGCCCTTCCCGAGTGGCTTCGCGGTCGTCGCGAATCACCGCCGCCTTGTCCCGGACAAGCTTCGCCGGATCGATGCCCGCCATCGGTCCCTCGGCTCCCGCCAGCGGGAGCGCATCGGCAGGAATCTCGATCAGCGCGGAGAGCGTCGCCCGCCGCGCCTTCCCGGGGAGTTTGAGCAACTCATCCATCTCTCCCCAGTGGTGGTCATAGACACCGCGGGGGGTCGTACCGTGCTTCAATGCCACGCTCGCAGCCTTGCCGACAACTTCGCCCATCATGCCGCAGGTTTTCATCACGCGGACCGTGCCGAGCGCTTCGTGCGTGACCGAGATGCAACGACCTGCCATGAACAGGTTGTCCACGTCTTGGGAGTAAAAACAC
>JAQBZA010000023.1 GCA_027622795.1 Planctomycetota bacterium
ACTGGATCGATGCCGGAGCCACGTGGGGGCGTGGCTCGCTTGATCTCTTTTCCCTGACGACGGACACCCGGGCTGGCCGGGACTTCTGGTCTCTTTCCCCGGTCCGTGATGTTCCGCTGCCCGACAGAGCCGACGACGGTCGGAGCCCTCCATGGGGCCGCGGTCCGATCGATGCATTCATTCTCGACGGTCTCGTTCGAGCCGGATTGCAGCCGGCAGCACCAGCCGATCCCGCGACACTCGTCCGCCGCGTCTGGTTTGACCTCGTTGGCCTGCCGCCTCCGCCTGAGGAGGTCACTGCCTTCGCGGCTGATCCCTCCGTGGCAGCGTACGAGGCGTTGGTTGATCACCTGCTGGCCTCCCCCGCGTACGGTGAGCGCTGGGGTCGGCACTGGCTGGATGTCGTGCGATTCGGTGAAAGTGACGGCTTTGAGCGAAACTTCGCCCGTGACAATGCCTGGCCGTATCGTGATTGGGTGATCGACGCCCTCAACGCCGATATGCCGTATGACCGGTTTGTGCGGATGCAACTAGTAGGCGATCTGCTTGATGACGGTCTCGATGGCGTGGCAGCCACCGGCTTCTGGGTGGCCGGAGCACACAACACGGTGGTGGGCGGCAGCAAGCGGATGAAGCTTCTCGCACGGCAGGATGAGATCGAAGAAGTTCTGGGCACCCTCGGTCAGACGTTCGTCGGTCTCACGCTGCAGTGTGCCCGGTGTCATGACCATAAGTTCGATCCCGTCAGCCAGGCTGACTACTACCGGCTCGCCTCGGCGATCTCAGGCCTCGGCCATGGTGAGCGGATGGTATCGATGCCCGCTGAACAGGTGGCGTTGGCCGAGATGGATGCCGAACTCGAGGCGTTGCGGTCTGCGCTGAGGGCGATTGATGATGTCGGCCGGAAGCTGGTGCTGGCTGACGGGAGCAGGCCGACGCCGCCAACACCGTTTGCCTGCTGGGAATTTGCCGGTGACCTGCGGGACTCCATCGGTGGCCTGCATGGCTCTGCCGTGGGTACGGCTCATACCGAAGGCGGAGCCCTTGTGCTCGACGGCACGAGTTATGTGGCGACGCCACCGATTCCCGTCAGCCTCAGGGAAAAAACACTGGAGGCCTGGGTGCAACTCGACGGCCTCGACCAACGGGGTGGGGCGGCGCTGTCCCTGGAAACCCGCAATGGCGTGATCTTTGACGCCATCGTGTTCGGAGAGCGGGAGCCGGGCCACTGGTTGGCCGGAAGCAACAACTTCGCTCGGAGCGGATCGTTCGGCGGGCCGCGGGAGGAAGCTGCGGAGACACAGTCGGTGCAGGTGGCGATCGTGTACGCTGACGATGGCACCATCGCTGCCTATCGCAACGGGGAGGTTTATGGAGAGCCGGTCCGGACGGCACCCCTGCAGCCCTTTGCGGCGTCGGAAGCGGAAATTCTCTTCGGGCTGCGTCACCGGCCAGCTGGCGGCAATCGGTTTTTGCAGGGGCGGATCGAACGGGCCGCCCTGTATGACCGTTCGCTGACGGCAGCCGAGGTCGCGGCATCCGCGGCCACCGCCGGGATCCTCACCGAGCAGGTGATCGTGGCAGCCCTGTCAGACTCCGATCGTGCGGAGCGGACCCGCCTCGTGGCGGCAATCGCCAGCGCCGTTGCCGCCCGCGAACACCAGGCCACGCTGGCCAATCGCAAGATCTATGCATTAGTGCCCGGTCGAGGGGAGGTCACGAAGGTTCTTGCCCGTGGCGATCCCGATCTCGCTGGTCGGACCGTTTCGCCCGGAGCGACCGCGGCTGTGATCGGTGTGGATCCCGACTTCAATCTTGCGGTGGATGCGGCCGAGGCCGACCGGCGCCGCAAACTGGCCGAATGGATCCTCGATCCTGCCAACCCGCTGTTTAGCCGCGTGATCGTCAACCGGATTTGGCACCACCACTTTGGTGTGGGCATCGTCGACACACCGAGCGACTTTGGCTTCAACGGCGGTCGGCCCAGCCATCCCGACCTGCTCGACCACCTGGCGCTTGAGTTCCGCCGGCATGGCCAGAGCCTCAAGTGGCTGCACCGCCAGATCGTCACATCAAGTACCTATCGGCAGTCGACTCTTCTGGCAGATACCGATCCCCGCGGCCCGCGCATCGATGTCGCCAACCGGCTCCTCTGGCGGGGGCCGCGGCGGCGGCTGGAGGCCGAGTCGCTCCGTGATGCGATGTTGGTGGTGTCGGGTGCACTCGATGCGACTCGCGGGGGCCCCGGCTACCGAGACGTGTCGGTGGCATACATCGACGGCACCACCTACTACCAGCCGCTGATCGATGTGTCGTCGCTGCCGCGCCGCCGCACCATCTACCGTTTCAGCCCCCGCGGTGACCGTCCTCCGTTGCTCGAGACATTCGATTGCCCCGATCCAGCCGTGACAACGCCAAGGCGGAGCGTGACCACGACACCGCTGCAGTCGTTGGCTCTGCTGAACGATGCGTTTGTGCTGCAGCTGGCCGACATGTTTGCCGCCCGGTTGCGGAGGGAAGCCGGCGACAACGTCGCGGCCCAGATCGAGCGCGGCTGGCAGCTGGCGCTTGGTCGGGACCCCGATGCCGAGGAGCAACGGCTGGCGCGAAGGCTCGCCACCGATCACGGCCTCGAGGCCGTCTGCCGCGGACTCTTCAATGTTGCCGAGTTTTCCGTCATCGACTGATCATCCATTCGTCCGGAGCCAACCCATGCCTCTCCCGTGCCCGGAGACCTCGAGTTCGCGGCGGGAATTTCTTGACTGGGGTACTCAGGGTCTGGCGGCCACCGCGCTGGCAACGCTGCTGCACGCTGAATCGATCGCGGCCGAGGCGGACAGCCGCGCGGCTCCTTTGCCACGGGCCAAGCGGGCCATACATATTTGTCTGGTGGGAGGGTTGAGCCACATCGATTCGTTTGATCCGAAGCCGGCCCTCGAGCGGCTTCATGGCACGAAGCTGACGCTCGATGAGCAACCCGACATCTTCTTTGGACAAGTCGGGCTGCTCCGCAAGGCTGATTGGACATTTCATCGACGTGGCGAGAGTGGTCTTGAAATCTCTGAACTGTTTCCGCACATCGCCGGACTCGCCGACGAGCTCACCATCTTGCGATCGATGGAATCGAAGTCGGCCAACCACACTCCGGGCTTGATGCTTGCCAACAGTGGTTTCGAGTTCATCGGCTTTCCCTCCATGGGCAGTTGGATTTCCTATGGACTCGGAGTCGAAAACGAGTCGTTGCCCGCCTATGTCGTCCTCAACGATGAGCGGGGCCCGCCAAACTCGGGTGCCGCGACGTGGAGCAGCGCCTTTCTGCCATCGAGCCATCAGGGTGTGGTGCTGCGGGGTGGGGAGCAGCCCGTCGCCGACCTTTTCCCGGCCCGGCCGATCGATCCAGCAAGAGACCGTGCCACGCGTGAGTTTGTCACAGCGATCGATCGACAACGGGTCGCCGATCCAGCGGTCGAAGATCTGATCACCGCCCGAATCAAGGCCTACGAACTGGCTGCCCGCATGCAGGCCTCGATCCCGGAGGTGGCCAACCTCGCCGCCGAGACAACGGCCACCCATGCAGCCTACGGCGTCGACAGCCCGACGACCGCCGACATGGGGCGGCGTTGTCTCCTCGGCCGCCGTCTCCTGGAGCAGGGCGTGCGATTTGTACAAATTTTTTCCGGCGGCCCGATCGCGGGGTCTCCGCGGGCAAGTTGGGATGCCCACGAGAACGTCCGAGAAAATCACGGTCACGAAGCGGCCCGCATCGATCGGCCGGTCGCAGCCCTGCTTCGTGACCTGCGGCAACGGGGCATGCTGGAAGACACGCTGGTGATCTTTACCACGGAATTTGGTCGGACGCCCTTCACCCAATCAGCTGCTGACAAAGTCGGGACGGGGCGTGATCATAACCGCTACGGATTTTCCTGTTGGCTGGCCGGCGCCGGCCTGCGGCCCGGCACCGCCATCGGGGCAACCGATGACATCGGCTGGAAGGTGGTTGAGCGACCGATCCCGTGGCATGACTTCCATGCCACGCTACTGCACCTGTTTGGTATCGATCACGAGCGTCTCACCTTTTATCACAACGGCATTCAGCGCAGACTCACGAACGTGCATGGTGACGTCATCCGTGAGGCCCTGGCCTAGCGAGTGGCTGTATCCCGTTTCGTGTCATGGATGAAATTCACACCGATGATCTCTTGGCAAAACTCAGCCCGTTTTGAAGCCGCTGTCTGCTGTCTCGGGAGGGCGCTCGTCGCGACCCTGATGATCGGTAGCGCAGCGCAGGCAGACGACACACGCGGTGGGCAGCGGCGAATGCTTGTCTGCGGGAAGCAGGCGGCGATCGTCGCATTTTCGCCGGCGCACCCGGAGGGCGTGGTCGAGTGGACATATCCGGTCAACACGCGCGAGGGCTGGGTGTTGCCTGACGGCAACGTGCTCCTGGCCGTTGGGAAGGGGAGTCGGTTGCCCACTGGCGACGTCGTGCCCGGTGGGGCGGCGATCGAGATTCGCCGCGGTGCGGCGGCAGCAGATTCCCCCCCCGATCGCATCGTCTGGCGCTATGACGGCACGCAGGCGGAGGTCAACAGCATCCAGAAGACGGCAGATGGAACCTATGTGCTGACTGAGGCGGGCCCAAATCCGCGGCTGCTCGAGATCAGCGCCGACGGCACTGTAAGAAACGAGTTTCCTCTCGCCTGCCAGAAGGCCAACGCCCACATGCAGACGCGGATGGCGCGCAAGCAGGCCGACGGCACATTCCTCGTGCCCCACCTGCTCGACTTCGCAATCCTCCGCTATGCCGCGGATGGCACAGTCATCGCAACGATCGACACGCATGTGGCCGGGGCACCGAAGATGAACAGTTGGCCCTTCACGGCCATCGCCCTGGAAGACGGTTGCATCCTTGCCGGCCTCACCAACGGCAACCGCGTGGTCGAGTTTGATGCTGGCGGAAAGGTCCGCTGGCTGGTGACGGCAAGCGATGTTGACGGAGCGATCAACGATGCCTGCGGCATTCAGCGGCTCCCCAACGGCAACACCATGATCGCCAGTTATCGAATCGGGAAAGGAGGTGAGCGGCTGCTGGAAGTGACACCGGCCAAGGAGATCGTGTGGGCTTGGAAGGCGAATGTGCCGGCTGTTCACCATTTTCATCTCTTTGAGATGGACGGCGCCGCGGTGCCGTTTCCGGGAATGAGGTGAGCCATGGGTGGTCAGTCACGAAGGAAAATGCTCCAAGCGGGCGTCCTGACCGCCATCGTGATCAGTGGACTTGCGTCGGTTGCGTGTGCCGGTGACCCGCCAAATATCGTCCTTATTCTTGCCGATGATGTTGGCTACGGTGACCTTGGGTGCTACGGCAATCGACAGGTTGCCACCCCTCACATCGATCGGCTGGCGACCGAGGGCCGGCGGTTTACCGATGCCCACTCGGCGGCGGCCGTGTGCACGCCATCGCGATATGCATTGCTGACGGGTGAGTACCCGTTTCGACAAAACCTGTGGGGACCGGCTGGTTCCACCACGCCGCTGCTGGTCGATCCTGCCCGCACGACGCTTGCCCAACTGCTCAAGAGCCGTGGCTACGCCACCGCCTGCATCGGGAAGTGGCATCTCGGCTTCGGCCTGCGAGCGCAGGGCGGAAAGAGCGGCCCTGACTGGAACGGTGAACTTGTGCCCGGGCCGCTCGAACTCGGCTTTGATCACTATTTCGGCCTGCCAATCGTCAATAGCATCCCGCCTTATGTGTGGGTGGAGAACCGAAGAGTTGTCGCCCTCGACCCCAACGATCCGATTGTCCCAGGGGGTGTGCAATACGCCCAACGCTTTCCCGAGAAGGGATTGGGAAAGATTGGCGGCGGTCGCGCGGCGCACGCGGCCTACCGTGATCGGCAGGCAGGTGCAACCCTCGTCAACAAATCGAAGGACTGGATCCGCGCGCATCGCGATCGCCCGTTCTTCCTGTACCTGGCCACGACCCATATCCACCATCCGTTTACCCCGGCGGACCGGTTCGTCGGCTCGACACCGATTGGTCGCTACGGTGACTTTCTTGCTGAACTTGACTGGATGGTCGGTGAAGTCCTTGACGAACTTGATGCCGTGGGCCTCCGCGACAATACGCTCGTGATCTTCACGAGTGACAACGGTGGCATGCTCAATCAGGGAGGCCAAGACGCTTGGCAGGCCGGTCATCGTATGAATGGCGACTTACTGGGCTTCAAGTTTGATGCGTGGGAGGGCGGTCACCGGATCCCCTTGATCGCGCGGTGGCCAGGCAGAATTGTGGCCGGCAGTTCATCGAATCAACTCGTCTGTTTGATCGACATGCTGCCGACATGTGCGGCGCTGACCGGCGCACCCCTGCCACCAGGGGCAGGCCCTGACGGCGTCGACATTCTGCCGGCGCTGATTGGCGATCCCCCGACACCCGTGCGACAGGAACTGGTGATCTCGCCCTACAGTGCAAAGCATCTCGCGATCCGTTCCGGACGCTGGATCTACATCGGTGGACAGGGAGGCGGGGGCTTCACACAAAAAAAGCCTGGTGATCACGCGCTTGGTGGGCCCGCCGCCCTGGCGTTTGCCGGCGAGCCCAACAGCGACGTTGCTGACGGGAAGCTCCGCCCCGACGCACCACCGGCCCAACTCTACGATCTAGAAGCCGATCCCCGGCAGGCCAGCAACGTGATCCACACGTATTCTGAGGTGGCCGCGCAACTCAGGAATCGTCTGAATGAACTTCAGGCCGCCGCCCCATAGAAACCTGATTGATGGCGGCGATTCCACAATCACTGGGCGGAGCGCTGCGGCGATCCCATCAATCATGGTATTCTCACGGCAAACTGCGACACGTCCCTCGGGAATGAGCGTGATGAAGAAAGCGACCCTCATAGTCAGTGTGACGATGGCTGCTCTCGTGGCAGGTGGTGTTCAAGGACGAGTGGCCGCAGAGGGGCCGGAGCAGAGTGGGTGGTCGAGATGGCGGGGCCGGGATGCGGCTGGTGCCGGTGGAGAGGCAATCTTTCCGGCACAGTGGTCGGCCGACGCCTGGGCATGGAAGGCTGTGCTGCCCGGCGCTGGCCATGCGTCTCCGGTGGTCTGGCAGGATCACGTGTACACGGCATCGGCCGACGAGCCCGCGGGAATGCGCTACCTGTTGTGCCACGATCTCGCCACGGGCGACCAGCGCTGGTCACGGGAGATTCCCGGCCCTATCGATCGCCATCACAAACAAAACAGTGCGGCCTCCGGTTCGGTTGCCGCCGATCCGCATGGTCTCTATTGGCTGTGGGGAACGCGGGAAAACGTCCGCCTGGAGGCATGGTCGCACGACGGGAAAAACCGGTGGCACGTCGACCTTGGGCCGTTCGCGGCCGAGCACGGATTCGGTGGTACGCCGACAGTTTGCGGAGACCTGGTCATCGTTCCGCTGGAGCAGGATGGCCCGGGAATGGTGGTTGGGATCGAAACCGTGACCGGGAAGGAGCGATGGCGGCTTCCTCGGGAAGGTGTTGCCAAGGCGGCCTACTCGACGCCACTGGTCATGAGCGATGCGACAGGTGGCACCACGGTGATTTGCACAAGCAATGCGCACGGTCTCTATGGCATCGACCCCGCTTCGGGAAAAGTCCTCTGGGAAAATCATTGTTTTCCGAGGCGGACCGTTTCGTCGCCAATCCAGGCGGCTGGTCTGCTGATCGGCACCAGCGGCGACGGCGGTGGAAACAATCTCCTGGTGGCGGTGCGACCCCCGGCTGGTGGCGGGGAGCCGACGGTGGCCTATGAAATCGACAAGAGTGCCGCTCCCTATGTGCCAACACCGATCGAAGCCAACGGTCGCCTTTATCTGTGGGGTGATCGGGGCGTTGTGACGTGCGTCCGGGTGGCGGATGGTTCTCCAGTGTGGAAAGGCCGCGTCGGTGGAAACTATTCGGCATCACCAATCGCGATCGGTGGCCGAATCGTGAATGTGTCGAGCGATGGAGAAATCGTCATCATCGCCGCAGGCGATCGGT
The DNA here is from genome assembly GCA_027622795.1 of Planctomycetota bacterium. Lineage (GTDB taxonomy): Bacteria > Planctomycetota > Planctomycetia > Pirellulales > UBA1268 > CACORA01. The sequence continues at coordinate 8,025 of JAQBZA010000023.1, forward strand.
TTGAAATCCTTGGCCGAACACCGCTTGATGAGGAGGCCCGGGCGACGCCGGCAGTGGGCGGTGGGCGTCTTCTCTTTCGCACAGCCAGCCAACTCTGGGCCCTGCCAATCGATCAGCCGGCGTCATAACCGGCCGTTCGACAAAGATTTCGCATAAGAACGACCGTGTTGGCATTCGATGTGAATGTTCACGCGAACCGACCGGTGTAGAATACAGGTCTTGATGAGCAGTTCACGACCGATCCGCCGATTGCAACGCTGCTGGCTTGTGCTTGCCGGTGCGGCTGGACTCTTGCTCGCGACCATGCCGTCGAGAGCCGAGACGGTCGCACCACGGGCGGAAGACGCGGAGTTTTTCGAGTCCCAGGTGCGGCCGCTTTTGCTGCAGCACTGCGCCGAATGCCATTCCACCGCCGCCGGTGAGCCTGAAGGAGGGCTCTCCTTCGACTCACGGGCTGACTTTCTCGCCGCCGAGGGCGTGGCCGTGGCCGGCCATCCCGATAAGAGCCTCCTTGTCCAGGTAGTGCGGTACGACGGTGACCTGCAAATGCCCCCCGCCGGCAAACTTTCCGCGGCGGCCATCGGCACGATCGAGGAATGGGTGCGTCGGGGGCTGCCCTGGCCCGATGATGGCAAGCAGGCCACGGTCGCCACCTTCGACATCGCGGCGCGGAGGGCCGAACACTGGTGCTGGCATCCGCCACAGGCCGCCATGCCGCCCGCCGTCAACCAGCCGACGTGGTGCCGCAGCGACCTCGACCGGTTTGTCCTCGCACGTCTGGAGGCCGCCGATCTTGCACCGGCGCCGGAGGCCTCCCGCGAGGTGCTCGTGCGGCGGGCGAGCGAGTTCCTTACGGGGCTGCCGCCACACCCGGGAGATGTCGCTCGGGTGAGCGCCGATCCCGACCCACTGGCGTATGAAAAGTATGTTGATCAGCTCCTCGCTTCACCACACTATGGTGAGCGGTTTGCGCGGCACTGGCTTGACGTCGCGCACTTTTGCGAAACGCGGGGTCATGAGTTCGATTATCCGATTCCGAATGCGTGGCAGTATCGCGACTGGGTGGTGCGGGCGTTCAATGCCGATCTTCCCTATGACCAGTTCGTCCGCGAGCAGGTAGCTGGTGACCTGCTTGACCATCCACGAGTCACTGCTGCCGGCGTGAACGAATCGGTGCTTGGGACAGGGTTCTGGCTGCTCGGCGAAGAGGTGCATTCACCGGTTGACATCAGGCAGGATGAGGCCGACCGGGTAGACAACCGCATCGATACGTTCGGCAAGGCATTTCTGGGGTTGGCTCTCGGCTGTGCCCGTTGCCACGATCACAAATTCGATGCAATTTCCGACGAAGATTATTACGCCATCGCTGGAATGGTGATGTCGAGCAGCTACCGTCAGGTGCCCTTCGAAACGCTCGAGCACAACCGCGGAGTGGCCGACCGTCTGGCCGAGGCTCAGGCCACCCTTCGTCGGAGCCTCCTGCCCCGGCTCGAGGGGCTCACTGGAATCTCCGCCACCACTGAGCCGCCAAGCGAGCCCATCTCCGGCACGATACCCACGGCAGTTGAAACGGTCTTGGCCGACTACACGACCGATCGACAGCCGACGGCGTTGCTCTGTGACGCGGCTGCCTGGGGTGTGGTGGCAACTGGTCAGCCTGTTGTGACAGCCGGAGCCGAAGGGGCCCAGCCGTCGATCCGGGTGGAGCCGCTCGGTCACGCTTCCAGCGCCGCCGTGTGGGCTCAGTCACGATCAAGCACCGAACGCGAGGCGGGCGCTCTCGGCAAAGTTGATCGGGCTGGTCGCGTGCTCAGAACACCAAAGCACCGGATCACGCAGGGCGTGCTGTGGCACCGTATTCGTGGCCACCTGCAGATCGCGGCTATCGTCGATGGCCACGTGATGTTTGCCGGACCGCTCTATGGCCCCCATGTCACCACGGTCGACACGAAGGGGGAATGGAAATGGATCCGGCAGGATCTGCGTCGGGACATCAAGGATTGGGATACCGGCCACGTAGTCCATGTGGAGTACGCCGCGGTCGAGGGTGAGGCGAGAGTGGCCGAGGTGGTCGAGGCCCTCGAGCAGCCTGTGCGGACCGATTCGGCTTGGCCGGTGCGGATGAACGACGCTCTGGTCGCAGTTGACTGGACGACCGGAGAGGCTGCGGAGTTGCTGGCCGTAGCGGTGCGTCACGCGGCTGACGTCGACACGATCATGGTCGATGCAAAACTCGTTTCAGCAACGGCTCCAGCGCTGCTGGATGGCAATGGCATCGACCAATTCGTGCTGCTGAAGGGTTCGGCAGCACGACCGGGAGAGGTGTCGCCCCGACGATTTTTGGAGGCGATCGACGGCCCCGAACAGCCTCCCTGGCCGCGGCACTCATCGGGGAGGAAGGAACTGGCCGATCGCGTGCTCGACCCGGCCAACCCGCTCACCAGTCGCGTGATTGTGAACCGGATCTGGCATCATCTGTTCGGTCGCGGCATCGTGCCGACGACGGATAACTTCGGAAAGCTTGGTGAGGCCGCTGCCGATCCACAGGCTCAGGCCCTTCTCGATTCGCTGGCGGTGCGGTTCATCGCCGAGGGCTGGAGCACCAAGCGACTTGTGCGGGAGATCGTGACGAGCAGCACATGGCGGATGTCTTCATCACCTACGGCTGTCGCCATGCGGCAGGATCCGCTCAATCTCCTGATGCACCACTATCCGTTGCGTCGTCTTGAAGGCGAGGCCGTGCGGGACAAGATTCTTGCCGTCAGTGGCCGGCTCGACCGAACTCTCGGGGGCGCAAGCATCGAGGTGTTTCTGAACGACTTCCACGAGGGACGTGGTCGGCCGAAACCGGGCCCGCTCGATGGCGGTGGCAGGCGAAGTCTGTACACCAAGATCCGGCGGAATTTCCTGCCGAGTTTCCTCCTTGCCTTCGACATGCCGACCCCATTTCAGGCCATGGGGCGCCGCACCGTCACCAACGTGCCCGCCCAGGCACTCACACTGATGAACGATCCGTTTGTGATCGAGCAGGCATTGCTGTGGGCGAAGCAGACGCTGGCGAAGCCGTCGCTTTCGCCCGAGCAGCGAATCGATCGGATGTATCGCGCTGCCTTCGCCCGGCCGCCGGCCGCCGCTGAACAGTCGGCGGCTGTCGAATTCCTGGCGGAGCAGACCGCGCTGCACGGCGGTGATTTCACGGCCGACCCGCGTCATGAAGCCGCCTGGGCCGACCTTGCTCATGCCCTGATCAACGCCAAGGAATTCATCTTTGTGCCATGATGACACGAAGCCTGCACCACTGCCGTCGCTACCGACCCCGACCGCTCTCGCGGCGCGACCTGCTCCGTCAGATTTCCTGCGGGTTTGGCGGGGTGGCCGCGGCGGCCCTGCTGCATCGCGATGCGGCGTGCGCGGCGTCGGCCGGGGTGCTGCCGGCCCTTCACCATCCGGCCAAGGCCACCAGCGTGATCTTCCTGTACATGGATGGCGGTGTCTCGCAGGTCGACAGCTTTGACCCGAAGCCGCGGCTGGAGCAGGACGCCGGCAAAGATCCCAAGGGGCTTTTCAAGGTCGACGCCACACAGTTCAACAACGTTGGCTCCCTGCTGCCGAGCCCCTGGAAGTTTCAGCGATATGGCCAGAGCGGCATCCCGGTCAGCGATCTGTTTCCGCACATCGGCTCGGTCGTCGACGAGCTGGCGATCATTCGTTCGATGACGAGCGAATTTCCCGAGCACACCAATGCCAACTATTTTCTCCACACGGGCAGCGGCCTGCAGGGGAGACCGAGCATGGGGGCCTGGACCACCTATGGTTTGGGGAGTGAAAACGACGATCTGCCAGGCTACATGGTGATCAATGGAGGCCTCATTCCTCCCGGTGGTCTCGACAACTTCACCAACGGCTTTTTACCGGCTACGTATCAGGGGTCGATCGTGAAGCCAAACGCCATCGGTTTGGCTAACGTGCAGCGGAAGGAGAAGTCTGCACCGCACCAGTTGGCCAAACTCGACCTCGCCCGGCGGCTCGACCGAGGCTTTACCGAACGGCTGGCGGCGGCCGGGTCGGCGCCTGATGCGCTGGAAAGTGCGATCGCGAATCAGGAGTTGGCCTACCGGATGCAGACCGAGGTGCCGACCTTGCTCGATATCGCCGATGAGACGACGGTGACGAAGCGGGCCTACGGCCTCGAAAGTGACTACCAGCCGATGCAGATTTTCGGCACCGAGTGCCTGCTCGCCCGGCGGATGGTGGAGCGGGGTGTGCGCTTCGTAGAGTTGACCTGCCCGAAGGTAGGCGGCGACCGCTGGGATCAGCATGGCAATCTGAAAGCGGGCCATGAAAACAATGCCCGGGCGGTCGATCAGCCCATCGCGGCGCTGATCCGCGACCTGCGAGCCCGCGGCCTGCTCGACTCGACGTTGGTCGTTTGGAGCGGTGAGTTTGGCCGCACGCCGTTTGCCCAGGGCAAAGATGGTCGCGACCACAACCCGCAGGGTTTTTCCCTGTGGATGGCCGGTGGTGGGGTGAAGGGCGGCGTGATCGTGGGCGCCACTGATGACTATGGCTACCGGGTCGTGGAAAAGAAGTTCATGATCCATGACCTTCATGCCACGATGCTGCATCTGCTCGGCTTGGACCACGAGCGAATCACCTACCGCTTCAGCGGCCGCGACATGCGGCTCACCGACGTTCACGGGCATGTGATCCGTGACGTGCTGGCGTGATCACTCCGCAGACGGCCGGCGGAGAGCGGTGACGGCAGGCGTTCATGCCGTCACGAGTCGACTCCCTGTTTCCGCAGCGAGAGGCTCTTGAGCGCGAGCACAGAGCCGACCGACATCAACGCCAATCCCAGCCATCGCGGCGGTTGCACGACCTTGCGACCCGGAGCGTTTTGCCACATCGCCGCCTGGGGTGTGGTCGCCCGTGTCACCTGTGCCGCGATGAATCGGCTCGACTTTTCACTGAGTGTGAACGACTCCACGAGCCGAAACTGGACGCCGGCGAAAAACAGGAGCAGGCCCACGAGCAGCAGTTGGTGCCGTTTCATGTCTCTTGTATCGAATCGGCGACCCCCCGCCCTGCAGCGGTGGCAGGTTGTAGCGATTGGGGTGACTCAGCCGGCGATGAGCGAGAGCAGGGTGCGCTGCGGGGTCACAAACTTCTCGATACCCTCGGCCATGAGGCGGTCTTCCATCGCCTGCATATCGACCGTGCGGTCAAGTTCGGTGAGCACGGCGGCCGGTGGCATCACGTCGACCTGCCGGGAGAAGGTCCGCGCGGGATCGTTGGCTGCCTTGTTCGTGGCCGGTGGATTGGTCTGGATATCGGCACCGGCGAGCGCCGCCACGTAGCGGCAGGGGTCGACACCCTCCTGCTTGACGCCGGTACTGGCAAAGACGATTTCCTGCGCCAGCGGTGTGGGGTGAGCGGACCAAAAGGCGTGGTTGGCTGCCCAGACACGCTTGGCGTTGACGATCGCCAGCATCCCTTGCGCGGCCGGGGAGAGCTGCGGCACATGCTTCTCGGTGTAGACATCGATGCGTGACACGAACACGCTGTAGACGCTTTTAAACGAATCGAGCGTGGGTCGTTGCCGGGCCCCTCGCCACACCGCATCGCGGGCCGCCTCGTACTGCCGCAGGGTGAAGATCAGTGTGACATTGAGCGGCACGCCCGCCGCCGCGAGGGGTTCGAGGGCCCGGATCCCACCCGGGGTGGCCGGTACCTTGATCATGCGGTTGGACTGGTTGGCCGACCACTGCCGGCCGAGTTCAACATAGTGCTCGGCGCGTTCGTCGTCGGTACGGCCGGTTCCCGGATCCTCGAGCAACGGATCAAGTTCGAAACTCACCCAGCCGTCATTGCCCTGTGATGACACCCACGCATCGCGGAAGATATTTTGGGCATGGCCAACCAGTTCATCGGTCAGTGTCCATGCGATCGTAGTGTCATCATGGCCAGCTGCCATCAGGTCGGTGATCCGGTGATCAAAGCGACCGGTCTTGATCAAGTCGGCAATGATTACAGGGTTGCTCGTGGCCCCCGTCGCTCCGGCGGCGTGGTTGGCACGAACGAGATCGGGATCGACTGAGTCAAGCCACAGCCGGGTGCCGCAGGCAATCAGGGAGGCGAGACCATGTGCCACGGCGAAACTCCAGAGGTATGTGCTGCAAAGCTGGGAAAGCTACGGAAACCAACGCCCATTCAACCAAAAATTCCTGTGGAACCGAAAGTGCGGATGACGAAGATAGCACCACCCCAACGAGGGGTGCGTGAGAGCGTTGTCTGGGGAATGGCAGCCTTTGCGGCTGGGGCGTGTGATGCAGCGAACATCGGCGATCTGGAGTCCAGTGGGCGGAGTGCTGGCCGCCTGTGTGGCAGCGGTGCTCGGCGGCAGCATTCGCGCCGGAGATGGCGGCGTCGACGTGATCGAGCGGCTCCCTGCACCCGAGGCTGTCGCCGACGTCGCGATTGGGATGCGGCTCGATGAGATGCCGCTGTTGGAACTGCCTTCCGTGGTGAGTTCCGCTGACTGGTTTTCCAGCACGGGCTGGTATGGAGGCGTTGAGGTGCTTTTTTTTGACCGTGCTCGGACCAATCGAAAGGGTGTGGGAGAAGAACGGAATGCCACCACCGGAGCGATCATCGACAGCTTCACGACACTCCCGATCCCGTTCGACCTTACCCCCGGCGCACGGATCACGATTGGCGACTGGATCGAACGCGATCACCTCGACCGTGACCGTAGCCTCGAACTGATCTACTACGGTGGATTTTCCTTCTTTCAGCGTGATGGTCGCAACGCGCTGCCCGGCGACGTGATCATCACCCCGCTCGACCCCACGTCGCCCTACTTCGTGGGCACGACGTACGAGACAACGCATCACACGCTCTTCAATAGTCTGGAGGGCAACTTTCGGCTGGGGCGGCGGCTCGGCCGCGACCAGCTGGTGATGAGCCCCAATGGCACATGGACGCGGCGGGCCCCGCGGGGCTTCCTCTCGGCGCTGTTGATCGGCACGCGGGTCGTCAATCTCAATGACTCCTTCACCCTCGCGAGCACCGCCCCCGATCGTTCCGGCGACTACGCCGTCGACGCCCAGAACTGGCTCTGGGGGCTGAACATCGGCGGTGAATTGGTGAGCCGCAACGAATTTTTCTTCTGGGGCCTGCGGGGCCGGGCCACGCCATCGATGAACTTCGCTGCCACCCAGCAGGTGGCGACAGGCACCGCACCGGCCGAGCCCCCGCTCGACGAGGCTGGATCGGCGACCCGGTTTACCGCTGGGTTTGTTGGTGACCTCTCCCTCTTCGCCGGTTGGCAGATCACGCCCCGCTTCGCCATCAAGGCGGGCTGGGACTTTCTCTGGCTCGCCGGCATCGCCACCGCACCGCGGCAGTTCAATCTCGACAACACCCGCTCTGATCCGATCGATCCGGGGGGGCAGGTCTTCTTCAACGGGCTCGCCCTCAGCTGCGAAGGCCGCTGGTGAGATCAGCCGGCGATCACCACCGCGACGGCCTGGCCTGTCGAGCAGAGATTGACCGAGATGGCCGTCGCCGGCCGGTCGGTGAGCGGCTCGCCATGCACGACGTTGACCGGGCAAAGCGGATCGGGCGTCTCATAGTTGAGCGTGGCTGGCACGAAGCCCCGCTCGAGGCCGAGAATGCTCGCCGCCAGTTCCACCACGCCGCCGCCGGCCCCGAGGTGGCCGAAGAAACTCTTAGGCGCGGTGACCGGCGTGTCACCGAGCACGCAGGCAATCGCCGCCGCCTCGGCCCGATCCATCTCCACCGTGCCGACGCCGTGGGCATTGATATGCCCGACACCAGCCGGAGTGAGGCCCGCAGCGTCGAGCACCGCCTCGAGGGCAAGCCGCAGGGAAGTGCCAGTGAACTTCTTCTGGCGGGTGGCCGGCTCGCACCGGGCGGCGGTACCGAGCAACCGGCCGCGAATCGTGGCCCCACGGCGCTCGGCATGCTCCCGCGATTCGAGCACGATCGTGCCGGCCCCCTCACCGTTCACGAGGCCATCACGATCAAGATCAAAAGGTCGGCAGGCCCTCGTGAAGTCATCGGACCGATGCGAGAGCAGCGAATCGCCACGGGCCACCAGCGCCGTCGGGTGAAGCCGGCAGCCGGTGCCGCCGACAAGCATGATGTCGGCCCAGCCACGGTTGATCACGCTCGCCGCCTCAGCGAGCCCCAGCAGCCCCGACACATCACCGAGCACGATCGAGTTATTGGGGCCGCGGGCATCGTGGGCGATCGCGATGTGGGAGGCGGTCATGTTGGGCAGGTGCTTCAGCAGCCACAGTGGATGCACCTCCTCGTGGATCGCCTCCGACCAGGCCTGGAAGTCAAACTGGCCATCGACTCGTGACCGGCGGTAGGTTGTCTCGAGATCCTCGAGGTCGGCATAGATCATGTCGTTGCCGAAAACCACACCGAACCGTTCCGGATCGAGGCTTCCTTCACCAATGCCGGCATCCTGGATGGCAAGGTCGGCGGCAGCGAAGCCAAGTTGGATCTCCCGGCTCATCACCTTCAGGCTCTTGCGGGGCCGAACATAAAGTTTCGGATCGAAGTCGGGAATCTGCCCACCAAACTTCACCTTGAGCGAACTGGCGTCAAAGAGATCGACCGGGCGGATGCCGCTGGTGCCGGTCACGAGCGACTCCCAAAACCGCTCGCTGCCGATGCCAATCGGGCTGACGATACCGACGCCGGTAATGACGATGTCCCGTGAACCGCTCATGGAGTGCACCCTAAACGACAGCCGCATCCGCCGGAAGTGGAGCCTGCGGCATGGCCCCGTCACCGCTGGCGGGGATGCTCCTGCCGCCATTGTGACGGAGGAACGGGATGCTCGGCCCCCCACAGCCCCCGGCGGGCCTGTCGGGCGGCCTCTTCGGCAGCCACGAGGTCGGGGGCGGGAGCAAAGCCACCAAACACCCAGGCATGCCCCTCGGCGACGAGTTCGCGGTTGAGGTTGCGGTCGTCGAGCCACAGGGTGCCGAGCAGCCGACCGTGCTGATCACGGGCGGTACCGTCCACCCGCACCCGCCGCGCGGCGAGCTTTTGGTCGAGCGCGTTGCGGGCGTTGCGGCCATGAGGCTGGTCGAACTCCGGCGCATCGATCCCTTGAAGACGAATCTTGACCGTCCGCCCCGACTCGTCGACGCAGGTGACCGTGTCGCCGTCGTTGACCATCTCCACCCGCCACAACGGCCGGCCGG
>JAQBZA010000490.1 GCA_027622795.1 Planctomycetota bacterium
CCCGTGTCAGGGCAGCCGCCACGCGGTCGAGCCGCCGGCGGTCGTCGTCGCTGATTTCCTCACCTGCGGCATGAGCAACCGACCGTCGCCACTCGGCAAAGGCGATCAGCACCATCGCGGTATCGTCGACGTCGGGATAGAAGCGGTTGGCGTATTGAAAGCACCAGCCCGACGCCGCGGCCGGCCGTCGAGCGGCAGGCACGCCCTTCCGCCAGTCGCCGGCCGTACGGAGTTCGTTGCCGAGCAGCCAGTCGACCGCCGCGGCCAACTGCCGCCGCGGCTCTTCTCCATCACAGCGACCGGCAGCGGTGGCATCGGCGAGGGCCCGGAGCGTGATGGCCGTATCCCATACCGGCGATCGGCAAGGCTCGATCCGCACGCCACCGCCATGCTCCGGCTCCACAAGCTGATGAAGCTGTCGCCAGCATTCCTCAACTTCCGGGGCATCTTCGTCGCATCCCATCGCCTGCAGGGCGACAATGCTCCACACGATCGGCGGAAAAATCGCCCCGAGTCCATCACTCCCGTTAAACCGCTCGAGCATCCACCGCCGACAGGCCTGCACGGCCCGACTCCGCAACGGCTGGAAGCCGATCGCCTCACAGGCTTTCATCACTCGATCGACCCCCCGGAAGACCCGATCCCATGGGTCTGTGCCACCGGTCGGGGGTGGCTGGTCAAGTTCGCCGGGCTCGAAGAGTTCGAGCATGCCGGTGGCAATAGGAATCTCCCGCACCGGCTTGAAGGCCCACATCAGCGAGAGCGGCACGATCATCGTCCGCGACCAGGCCGACACGCGATGCAGATTGATCGGAAACCAGTCGGGCAGGAGCACCATTTCCGGCGGCACAGCCGGGCAGGCGGAATAGGGAATCTGCCCCAACAGCGCGAGGTAGAACCGCGTGAAGCTATTGACCGCCCAAGGACCACCGGCTTCACGAATCGCGGCACGAGCCCGGGTGAGCGGCGGCGACGAGGGGTCATGCCCGGTGAGCTTGAGCGCGAGATACGCCTTCACGCTGGCACTGACATCGACCGGCCCGCCAGGATAGATCGCCCACCCGCCCGACGGCAGCTGCTCCCGCAGGATCCTGCGGGCACACCCGCTGGCCTCGGGCCGCGTGAGCCGGCCGGCCCAGGCGAGGATGATGATGTATTCACTCTCGAGAATGGTGTCGCCCTCGAGAGGCCCCCGCCAGTGGCCATCATGAGCCTGTCGACCGAGGAGCCAGGCAGCCGTTTTGGCCACCGCCTCCCGTCCGGCAGCGAGGGGCAATTCATCCCGAATTTCAACTCTGGCCTGCCGCACCTGGAGCTGGCCGATTCTTGCAAGGCGACCGCTTCCAGCCGCTCCTCGTGGGGTCACGGCATGATCTGGTCGTGGAGCCACCTGCAGGCCCGACTCAGCATTCGATCCAATGAGGCTCATCGATGCATCCATGCATACGAGGCAAACAAAACAACGCCTGCAGTCGCTCCGGACACACTTCGATTTCCAGAACAACTGACGCGAGGCAGAATAGAGAACACCGCGAAAGCCAACAACCCCGGGCGACGAGAGAATGCGGGCGAGTCCGGCTCCGCCGCGGCCTTCGAATGACCGACTGGATCTTGCTGAGGCAAGATGGGGAAACTCTAACGCGCGGCCGGTACCCCTTGGGGCCGAGGCAGACGAATGGTCACGCACGTGCCCTGACCTGGCCGAGATTCGATTTCCAACACGCCGCCATTAGTGTTGATCAGCCGCCAGGCCTTAGACAATCCCAGCCCGATGCCCCGGCCCGCCTCGCGTCCACTGAAGAATGGATCGATCGCCCGCCGGGCTGTCTCGTCGTCCATGCCGCGACCATTGTCGGCCACCGTAATGAGACAGGCCGCATCCGCGTCGTCTGCACAGAGATCAGCGGCCGTTACCGACAGTTCCACCCGCCCACCGGGATCGACCGCTTCCAACGCGTTGACCACTACCGCCCGCACGGCCTCTTCGACCTGCGGCCCATCGACCCAGGCCGTGAGCGGCTGCAGTGGCGGCTCATATTCCAGCCGCGCTCCCCGCACCGCGGCCATCGGCCGCGAGTTCTCAAGAACGCCGGTGAGCAGCGTGCCCAATTCAGTGGTTTCCCGCTGGGGCCGCGGAGGCCTGGCAAAAATCATCAGCCCCCCAATCATGTCGCGGGCCCGAAACGCCTGGTCGACAATCGTCGACAACCGGCGACGCCGCTCCGGGTCGATCTCCTCTACGAGGAGCGCCTGAGCCCGGGCCGCAATATTCGCGAGAGGATTATTGATCTCGTGACCGGCCCCGTATGCCAATTCCCGCATACCGGAGAGCCGGCTTTCGCGCACCGCATTCTCAAACCGGTGGGTACACGCCTCGAGCGACGCCGCCATCCGCACGGCATCACGCAACACAAGAGCCTCGGCCACCGGATCGACCGCCGCTGCCTGAGGAAGTGGACCGGCCACCGGATCGAGTTCCCCTGCCAGCACGGCCGCCGCCAGTCTCAAGGCCTCGGCCCGGCGACGATCACCTTCACTCAAGGCTTGCGGGGGTTCGCCGGGCCGCGCCCCGGCCGTGGTCGTCACGAAATCGGCCCAGGCCGACTCACCCACAAAAGTCGCGCCGGCGGCCCGGCCCGACCGCACGTCATCACCGAGCACAAGCATGGCCGCGATCCAGCG
>JAQBZA010000491.1 GCA_027622795.1 Planctomycetota bacterium
AAAAAAGAGCCGGAGCCCCCAGGACGAGCCGTACCGCCAGCCAGGTCGCCAGCATCACTGGCGCTAGCAAGATGACCAGCACGATCGAAGCCGCGATATCGAGCAATCGCTTCACAAAGCCGGCATACACAGGGTGTTCCTGCTCAGTGGTTCAAGCCAGGACCGTAGCAATCATGCCGAAACACGACCGCCGGTCTTTGCTTCCGCCACATGCACACCAACTATCAGCCCGGTTGCACCAAGTATGACACTACCCAAGGCAGCCAACTCGGCCGTCTCATGACTGCCTGGCCTCAACTTCGCGTACAGGGCAGCTCCGCCCGCCACGAGCCCAAGCAGGCCATACAGACACGTGATCGCGCTATGAGAAAAGCCTTTGATCACGAGCCGCTGATAGATGTGGCTGCGGTGAGCCTCGAGGACATTCTCCTTTTTCAGGATTCTTCTCGCCATCGTGTAGACGGTGTCGAAAAGAAATGGCCACATGACGAACGCTGTCAGCGGAATGAGCCAACTGCTCTTTTCCGGGCCAGCCATCAGCGGCAAGACCGCGATCAAATACCCGAGAAACGCACTGCCCACGTCACCCATGAAGATCCTTGCCGGCGGCCAGTTCCACACGAGAAAGCCGGCCGCAGCAGCAGCGGTTGAAGCTGCCAAGAGCATTAAAAAAGGTTCGCCGGCCACCGCGAAGGCTGCGGCGATGACCCCAATCGCCACTATCGCCGTGATTCCGGCGATCCCATCGATGCCGTCCATGAAGTTGAACGCGTTCGTCATCCCAACGATCCAGAAAACTGGCAGAATCCAACCTGCCAGCCCCGTGGCGTATTGCCCCATCGAACCCAAATCAATGCTCGGAATCGGCCCAGTGCCGGCCATGGCGATCACCGCGGCACTGATCTGCACCGCCAATCGAAGCCGCGGGGAGATTGGGGAGACGTCGTCGAAGCCACTCACCGTGGCAATCACGATCGCTCCTACCAAGACTGCCCAACTCCCATCAGGAACGGAAATACCGGTCATCCAGAAAGAGAACGCCGCCAGGAGAGCAACAGCCACCACTGCAATTCCGCCCCCCCGGGGCGTCGGCCGCTGGTGACTGCTTCGCTCATTGGGGCGATCGATGACCCCAAGGTTAGTCGCCCACCGGATGACGAATGCCGTACCGAGGCATGAAACCAACCCGCTCACGAGACAGGACCCGATCAGCAGGAGGCCAATGGGCGGCAACCAACTCGGAAGTGTTTCAGGCACCAGGCTCTGCCTCAGACAGACTGCTTCGCATTGGCAATGATGTCGCACACGCTTCGCACAACCGATGCGTCTACATGCGCTCCGATCGGCAGCGCAAGACTTCGAGCTGCAAGCATGCCGGTCACGGGCAGCGGCCGCGATCGATCGTGGTAGTGCTCGAAGGCGGTCTGTGTGTGGCAGGGCGGATCGTAGTACGCCCTCGTCTCCACGCCGTGGGCAGCAAGAACCCGACGGAGTCCGTCGCGAGTCATCCCGAAGCGCGTCGGGTCGACGGTAATCGAGAAATCTTTATAGCTACAGACTGCCCCGGGTAGCGTCTGTACAAAACCGATCCCCGGCAGGTCGCCAAGCTCCAGCCGATATTGATCAGCAACATCGTTTCGCTGGGCAGCAACACGATCAAGGATCTTAAGGCCTTCATACGCTGTGGCTGCGCTCAACTCCGGCATCCGGCCATTGACGCCAGGGAAGAGCGCATCATACGAGCCATCGTTGCCATACTCCCGGCCCATCCGGACGAAGTGGGCCAGGCAATCGCAGTTCGTCGCAACGATGCCCCCTTCTCCGGCCACAAGCAGTTTGGTCGGCGACAGGCTAAATACCTCGACCGTTCCCTGACCGCCCACGGGACGCCCATGCACACTCGCACCGAAACCGTGTGCTGCGTCGATGATAAGTGGGAGATTGTGTTCAGCCGCCACGGCTTGCAAGGCTGCCGTATCGCAGGGGTTCCCAAAGTTATGGCAGGCCGCGATCGCCACGGTTCGTGGCGTGATTGCAGCTTTGACGGCTTGCGCGCTCACATTCGTCGTGCCGGCATCGACGTCCACAAACACGGGGCGCAGATTGTTCCAGACAATCGCTGCCGGAGCGGCAAGAAACGTAAAACTCGGGATCACGACCTCGCCTAAAGGCTCGATCCGACTGCCGGTCTTGGCGACTCCGAAGCGCGACAACGGCTCCACGCATGCCACCGGACACGCATCACCCGGAGATCGCCTGCTGCGACAACTCCCGGCAGAGATATCGATGGCGCGATAGACAAGCATCAAGCCGACCGTGCAACTACTCACGGCGACGGCATGCCGCACGCCAAGCCGTTCGGCTACCGCTGCCTCGAATCGTTCGCAATACGGCCCTTTCGTCAGCCGACCGCTCGAGACGATTTCACGGGCTGCCCTGGCCACCGTATCCGGATCCGGCAATGCCGGACGCACAAAGGGCACACGAATTCCCCTGAGCGCCGGATCGCCCGGCTCATGAAGTTCCGGAATCAGCGGAGAACCTTCACCCTGCACGTTTTCTACCCGCTATCCGCACCACACTCATTTTGCGTGAACACGCCTGTTTACGGCGGGCGGCGACTCAACGCCACCATCCTCCCCGATGAATTCTGGGACCAGCTCCTTG
>JAQBZA010000492.1 GCA_027622795.1 Planctomycetota bacterium
CGGCAGGCCAAGAGCAAGGCCCGCGTGGCGGCCTACGAAAAGCTCGCCGCCGAACAGGCGGCCACCCGTGATTCGGAGGTCGAGATCTTCATCCCGGCCAGCCGGCAACTCGGCGATCTGGTGATCGAGGCCGAAAATATCTCAAAGGCATTCGGAGACAAGCTGCTCTTTGAGAACCTGTCGTTTCGGCTCCCGCCGGGCGGCATCGTGGGGATCATCGGCCCCAACGGCGCCGGCAAGACCACGCTCTTCCGCATGCTCGTGGGGCAGGAAAAGCCCGACACCGGCGCGATCACCGTCGGCTCGACGGTCGACATCGGCTACGTCGATCAGAGCCGCGACGCGCTCGATCCCGACAAGACCGTGTTCGAGGAGATCTCCGGCGGCCATGACACGATCGAGCTTGGCAAGCGGACCGTCAATGCCCGCAGCTATGTGGCCAAGTTCAACTTCATGGGGCCCGATCAGCAGAAGAAGGTGGGCACGCTCTCCGGCGGCGAGCGAAACCGCGTGCACCTGGCGAAGCTGCTGCGGAGTGGATCCAACCTGCTCCTGCTCGACGAGCCGACCAACGACCTCGATGTCGACACGCTCCGGTCGCTCGAGGAAGGAATCACCAACTTCGCCGGCAGCGTGGTGGTGATCACCCACGACCGCTGGTTTCTCGATCGGCTGGCCACGCACATCATCGCCTTCGAGGGAGACGGCTACGTGCATGTCTGCGAGGGCAACTTCGAAGTCTACGAAAACAGCCGTAAGGAACGGCTCGGTGCAGACGCCGACGAGCCCCACCGGTTTCGCTACAAGAAGTTACAGCGATAGTTTTTAATCGTGCGATATGGAGCGCCGGCTCGGGGGCGGCAAAAGTCTCCTCGCCGGGCGAGGATACGCCCAAGGCTCGTCGAGCGTTCGCCGACCCCCGAGCCTCCCCATATCAAGCTTCCACAATGGCGGATGCAGAACTTTGACCCGTGTTTTGTGACCGCTCACGCCATTGGGAGTTGGACGACGGCGGCGGCGGCGCGGAGTTCCTTGGGGAGCGGGAAGTAGACCTCTTCCTCACGGATCGTCCGTTCTTCCACCTCCGCGGCATACCGCGACTTGAGCCACTCCACGCAGTCCTGCACCACGCTCTCCGGGGCACTCGCCCCGGCTGTGATCAGCACCGTCTCACTGCCGGTGAACCAGGCCGGGTCGATCTCGTTGGCCCCGTCGATCAAATGGGCGGCGATGCCGCCGTCGCGGGCCAGTTCGGCCAGCCGCTGACTGTTGGAACTGTTTTGGCTGCCGAGCACGAGCACGATGTCGGCCTCGTCGGAGAGCATCCGCACCGCCTCCTGGCGGTTTTGCGTGGCGTAGCAGATGTCGTCTTTGGGCGGCCCGACGATTTGTGGAAACCGCTGCTTGAGGCGGTTGATGATCCGCGAGGCATCGTCCACCGAGAGCGTGGTCTGCGTGAGGTAGGCGAGTTTGTCGTCGGGGCCGAACGGGAGCGAGTCGACCTCGTCGGCCGTCTCCACGAGCGTGAAGGCGTCGGGAGCCTGTCCCATCGTGCCGATGACTTCGTCATGCCCCTCGTGGCCGATCAGCATGATGCGATAGCCGGCCTTGGCATATTTGATCGCCTCAAGATGCACCTTCGTGACCAGCGGGCAGGTGGCGTCGATGGCCCGCAGATGTCGCTCGGCCGCTACCCGCCGCACCTCGGGGGCCACGCCGTGGGCCGAAAAGAGGAGCACCGCTCCCTGGGGCACCTCCTCGATCGAATCGACAAACACGGCCCCTTCCCGTGTGAACCGATCGACCACATGCTTATTGTGGACAATCTCGTGAAAGACGTAGACGGGCGTGCCGTGGAGCCGAATGGCCGTCTCGAGCGTCTCGATCGCCATGTTGACGCCGGCACAGAAACCGCGGGGACTGGCTAGAAGAATCTTCATGGCGTAGGGCTCTTTCTTTCCCGTATCGTAGTGGAGCCGGTTTTTTCCGACCAGACGGGCCGCTGCGTGCCCAATGCATTCCCGATGAACGAACCTTCCGCCATCACGTCCGCCGCCCGTCGCGACCCGGCGGCCTGGGAGACGGCCGACGTGCCGTGGCAGGGCTCGCTGCCGGAGGCGGAGGCGTTTTGCAGGGCGCTAGCCAGCCGCCACTACGAAAACTTCACCGTGGCCACACGGCTTGTGCCGCCGCGGTTGCGACAGCACCTGGCGAATGTCTATGCCTTTGCCCGCTGGAGCGACGACCTTGCCGACGAGTCGGCTTCGCCCGCTGAAGCGCTTCCGGCCCTGGCGGACTGGCGGCGGCGGCTCGAACGGTGTTTTGCCGGCCAGCCAGACCATCCGATTTTTGTGGCGCTCGCTGAGACCATTCGTCAGACCCAACTCACGATCGAGCCGTTTTCCGATCTGCTCGATGCGTTTGAGCAGGATCAGACCATGACCCGCTATTCCGACCGCCCTGCCCTGCTCGACTACTGTCGTCGATCGGCCAATCCCGTCGGCCGAATCGTGCTGGCGTTGGATGGCTGCCATGACACCGATCGGGTCGCCCTTTCGGACTCGATCTGCACCGGCCTGCAGTTGGTCAACTTCTGGCAGGATGTGAACCGCGACCGCGTGGCTGGTCGGGTGTACCTCCCGGCCGACGACATGCGGCGGCAT
>JAQBZA010000493.1 GCA_027622795.1 Planctomycetota bacterium
CACATAGGTGATATCGGTGCTCTTGAAGCGGGCCGGCACATCGAGCCGGTCGATCGGGCCCCCCGCATTCGTCTTGATACGGATGAACAAGCCGTTGATGGAATTCGAACCAAAGCCGATCGGAGTGCCGCTGACAACCTCGACCCGCTGGTCGAGTTCCACCATCACCCCCGCCGATTGCGATGTGACCGAAACGACCTTCGTTCCCGGCGGCACGCCCGGCACGCCACTCACGACACCACCGACGGTGATACCCGCCAGATCGGCGACACGGATACGGCTTGTGGCGACAGCCCCGGCCCCGGCGACGAATGAAAACCCGATCGAACTACCACCAACCAGGGTCTGCGGAAGATCGCCCGAGAGCGTGAGCGTGCCTGATGCATCAATCGCCGAAACGTCGAGGCCCAAGTCATTGCCGTCGATGAAGAGCGATGCCCCCACCCGTGCCACCGGCTCGCTGATTCGCAGCTCCGCCTGTCCCGCGGCCCAACCGAACGAGAGCACGGCCCCCTGCGTCAGAGTAACAGGCTGAGAAAAAGTGACCACCGAGTTGCTGATGGTTGCCACCGTCGTGCCGTCAGGTATGCCAGCGCCGGCAACCGGAGCGCCCTCGCGAACCTGGCTCGGATCTGTGACCGCCACCGCCAGCACACTGGCAAGCGACTGATTGGCAAGTGAAAACGTAAGAACAGCATTGGCTGCGACGGTGACGGCCTGTGAAAGTGTCACCGTTGCGCCACTGACGGCGGTAACGGTCGTGCCATCAAGCACCCCGACGCCCGTCACGGCTGCCCCCACCCGCGCCACAGCATTGGCAAGCGTGATGACGGTGCTGTTCGTCACCGCGGCGACGACCGTGCTCACCGCTCCGGCGACGGTCGTGGAGGTCCCAGCCACGCTGGCACCGATGCCCTGAACAGTCTTCACATCTTCGAGGATGTTCCCCCGGATTTCCGGCCCCACCCGCTGGCCGTCGTCTTCGAAACTGTTCGGGTCCGCCGAAATGGCAGCGCCGGCACTGTTGGTGATCTGATTGAAGACGATCGTCGGTCGAGTCGTCTCAAGATGAATGGGGGTGAAGGTCTGGAGTCTGGAGTCAACGAGCACCTGTCCGCCGCCATAGCGGATGTCGGCGTTGGCAATCGTGTTGAGGAAGGCCCGCCCGCCAGCCACATCAGAATCCTGTCGGAGCACGATGCCGCCCCACTGACCACCCTGAGTGGCAGGGCCGAAGCCGTCGGTATTTCCACCGATGGTGTCATCGTGATACGACGTAAACGTGACGCGATTTGCCGGTGTGCCGAGCACCTGGAGGGCTGCCCCGGCCCGCGACGCGGCAGCCGCAGATGTGCCGACGTCGATGTTGGCCTTCGAGAACTTGAAGACAGCCCCTTCATCGATCATCACGGTGACGTTTCGCGGCACATTCAACGTGGCCCCGTCAGCCAAGGCCACATTCGAGGCATTGCGACCGATCTGGTAGGGGGCTTGGGCGTCGTTCCCGACGATGCGGATGATTTGCTTGTCGTTCGTGCTGATTCCATCGCCATTCGCGACATTGACGGCGGAAATCGCGGCACTGATCGTCGGATAGGGGTTCGCCAGTGATCCGTCGGCTCCTGCCTCGGGCGCCGCCTTGTCCACAAACACGGTATCGCCGGTGCGGAACCAAAAATTGAACACGCCGCCGGGAGTGCCATCACGGTCGCCGTCGAAAAGCGTGGCGTTGTCATCGGCGATCGTCCCGGCAGCTGTCGCATCCGGCGTGAAGTTGAGCCGGAGTTCGTAGGCACCGTCACTCCGGCCATTGGCACCGCTGTTCTCGATCTCAGGATTGAAGTCGATGTTGCCGGCGCTAGTGATTGCAACGAAGTACACGCCGCCGTCGAGATCCAATTCGACGAACGAGTCGGTGCCGAAGGAGTCATCGTTGCGGGCGATCATCTCCCGCGATCCGCTGGCATCCTGGCGATACAGCGTGAGCACCGTGTCGGCTTTGCTCAGGATCGGCTGCCCCGGCCGCGCCACGAAGGTCTCCGCCACCAGTTTGCCGGCCGAGGGCAACTCGAAGCGGTAGACGTCGACATCGGTGCCGCTGTTGGGATAGAGCATCTCGGCATGGAGGATGTCGTAATCCCCAGGGAAGACAGGCTCACCCGGCAGGGCGGGCCCCATGATCGACGGAATGTCGAAACTGTTGCTCAGGCCGAGCGCGTGGCCGATCTGTTCCATCGCCTCTCGGAACCAGGCTCCGCCATACTCGCTCGATCCCCAGTTGTTTGTGGCGTCCATGATGGCGGTGACGTCGAAAACACGGCCGCCGGTGACATCTATCGGCGTACCGGTAAGCCCATCGGGCGTGGTGATGATGTCCGGATCGATGGCCCGCATGTCGCCGGTGACCACGGTGATGCCATCGGAAGCAGTCTCGACGAAGCGGATGCCCGTATACCGGCTGTAGAGCTCGAAGATCTCACGGGCCCGCTGCTTCTGGGCCTCTGAAATCGCGTTGTAGAGTTGCTGGCCCTGAGTTCCAAAGCCGTAGAAACTCTTGAAGTTGTAGGCCTGCACGTGCACGGCACCGGCGGGCCCCGCGGCGGCGGTTGTCAGGCCGTGGGCCTCACCCGGATTGATGATCTGCACGCCATCG
>JAQBZA010000494.1 GCA_027622795.1 Planctomycetota bacterium
GGTCGGCATCGCTGGGCATGAGGGGGAAAACGCTTCCGGCAATCCTAGCTCGCAATTCGACCACTCGGCGGAAGACCCGGAAGAACAGGAAAAATCGCGCCAGAGCATCATTTTTACCACGCCGCGTCATGCCCGCGGGGTGCGAACTAGACTTGCCGGAGGGATTCCCGCGGGATTGATGCCATGAACACGATGCAGCGACTGAAACTGACGACGATCGGGCCGGTCGTCGGCCTCCTCGCCCTTTCGCTGGCGGCATTGTGGACCCAGCGGGCGCTGCAGCGGTCCCAGGAAAACCGGTTTGCATCGTACGCGTTGGCGAATGAACTGCGGCAGAGCTCTGACGAACTGACCCGGCTGGCCCGCACCTATTGCGTGACTGGTGACGCCGACTATGAGCGGCAGTATTGGCATGTGCTCGATGTCCGCAATGGCAAGCGGCCGCGGCCCGATGGTCGCACGGTCGCCCTCCGGTCGCTGATGCAGCAGCAGGGATTTACGGCCGCCGAGTTTGCGAAACTCAAGGAATCGGAAGACAATTCCAATGCCCTGGTGACGACCGAGACGATCGCGATGAACGCGGTGAAGGGGCTCTTTGCCGACGGCCAGGGGGGCTTCACGAAACGTGGCGAGCCCGATCCCGAGCTGGCCCGGCGGCTCATGCACGATCCGCAGTATCACGCCGACAAGGCGGCGATCATGGGGCCGATTTCCCAGTTTGAGCAGATGATCGATCGCCGTACGGAGGCGGCGGTGCAGGAGGCCCGGCGCCGCAGCGACCTGATGACGATCCTGATCGTCGCCCTGGCCGCGGTGGCCGCGGTCGCCACGTGGCTAAGCCTCGGCCGCCATGCGCGGATCCTTGGCGATGCGATCGGGAACCTCGCCGATACCGCAGAGAACGTCGGCAGCGGTGCCACCGAAATGGCGGCAGCCAGCCAGTCGCTGGCCCAGGGCGCGACCGAGCAGGTGGCGGCGGTCGAAGATATTTCGCAGGCGGCGCAGCAGACGGCCGGGATGGCGACCGAGAACACGCGGCGGACGCAGTCGACCGCGGCGCTCGTGGCCAAGGAAGACGAGCAGTTTGCCATGGCTTCCGCGCGGCTGGAGGAGATGGTCACGGCGATGGAGGCGATCAAGACAGCTGGAGCGAGAATTTCCAAGATCAACAAGGTGATCGATGAGATCGCCTTCCAGACCAACATTCTCGCCCTCAATGCCGCCGTGGAGGCGGCCCGCGCCGGTGAGGCAGGGCAGGGCTTTGCTGTGGTCGCCGAAGAGGTGCGGCTGCTGGCCCAGCGGTCGGCCGCCGCAGCCCGCGAGACGGCAACGCTCATCGAAGAGTCGCTGGCTCGTTCTGCCGCCGGCAGCGAGAAGGTCGGGGAAGTGGCGGCCGCACTGGCTGCCGTGGCCGAGCAGTCGGCGGCTGTTCGTGGGCTTGTTGAAGAGGTGACCACCGGCAGCCGTGACCAGCACTCGGCGATCTCCCGGATGGGCGAGGCCCTGCGGCAGATCGAGCAGGTGAGCCAGCAGGCCGCCGCCGGCGCCGAGCAGGGCTCTGCGGCCGCCGAAGAACTCAATGCCCAAGCGGCAGCGCTCGTCGACATCGTCGACGTGCTCGGCCACATGGTGGGCCGCGGCTAGCCGACCAAGCCTCCTACAAGAGACTACGGTTGCCCACCACATCGCGCGACGTCATCGACCGCAGTGGCATCGTGCTTTAGCCGAAGACGGATTCGAGCCAGTCCTGTTGCCGGATGCCGAAGCGGTCAAGGACAGTCGGTCAAAGGCATCTTCGCAACGATTTTCAGTCAACCGCCATGATGACGGACGGCTCATAAGCCACGACTTCTGTGCCGAACGCTGAATCCAGGGAGGCAGGTTCTGGACTGCGAGGACAAGCCGGAATGTTAGCTACACCATCTGTTCCTCTCGATGATGGTCAAGACGAACGTCCATCCAGAAGTGTTCGGCAACGCACAAACTATACTCGTGGATGCCTTAGACTGAATGGAGTCAGGTCGAATCAATCAACATTGCAACAGGCGAATGATGAAGCACACCCTCATTCCGTTCATTGCCTTCCTGCTCGCACCGCTGGCCGCAGTGCATGCCGCTGAGCCTGCCCGCCCCAACGTCCTCTTCGTGGTCTTCGATGACCTCAACAACCGGCTCGGCTGCTATGGCGATCCGGTTGCGAAGTCACCGAATCTCGATCGACTCGCCGCCCGCGGAACCGTGTTCACACGGGCGTACTGCCAGCAGCCGATTTGCGGGCCATCGCGAGCGTCGTTCATGAGCGGACGCAGGCCGGACTCGCTCGGCATCACGAGCATGACGAAATATCTCTACGACCTGCACCCGGAGGCGGTCACGATTCCGCAGTGGTTCATGCAGCACGGCTACACGGCCATGAGCATCGGGAAGGTGCTCGGCAGCTACGGCAATCCGGAGCACTTCAAAAAACTCAGCGTGCCGGATCGACGCACCGGTGGGAAAACGAAGGATGAGTTCGCGATGCCGGATGGCGCGGCTCTGCCGCCGAACCTCGCGAAGGACCCGCTCTGCGAAAATCGTGACGTGGCGGACGAAGCCTGCTTTGACACTGTGTCGGTCAATCTCGCGATCCCCGAACTGCGGGCCCTCGCGAAG
>JAQBZA010000495.1 GCA_027622795.1 Planctomycetota bacterium
GTTGCCGGTCCGGGCGGAGCGGGTGGTCTGGTTTTTCATGGACGGCGGCCTCTCCCATATCGATAGCTTCGACTACAAGCCGCTGCTCGAAAAGAAAAACGGTCAGCCGCTTAAGCTCACCGACAAGAAGGAAGACATCACCGGCCGCACCACGCCCAACGTGATGGCGAGCCCCTGGAAATTCCACCCCTACGGCGAGTGCGGCAAGATGGTGAGCGATCTCTTTCCGCACATCGGTGGCCATGTCGACGACATCGCCTTCCTGCATGCCGTCACGGGGCCATCGCCCGACCATGAATCGGCGATCGGCTTTCTCCATTCAGGCTCGCTGCTGCAGGGCTTTCCCAGTGTCGGCGCGTGGACGAGCTACGGCCTCGGCAGCGAGGCGGCCAATCTGCCCGGCTTCGTGGTGATGGGGTCGAACAAGCGGCAGTGTCGCACCAACGGCTTTCTGCCGCCGGCCTTTCAAGCCTCCCAGTTTTTCCGGTCGGGCGGCCAGCCGCTGGCCGATCTCAAGTCCCGCGAGGTGGCCGCCGCGATGCAGGCCAACAAGCTCACCGCCGTCGCCGCCCTCGACGCGGCGTTTCTCACGGCCACCGACAACGACCGCGTGATCGAGGCGGCGATCGCCAACCACGAGAAGGCCCACGCCATGCAGGCGGCTGTGCCCGAGGCGGCCGACCTGTCGATGGAATCGGCCGCGACCCTCGCCGCCTACGGGATCGGTGGGGAACACAAGGAGACGGAGACGTTTGGCCGCTACTGCCTCACGGCCCGGCGGCTCCTGGAGCGGGGCGTGCGGTTTATCGAGATCGTGGAAAACGGCTGGGATCAGCACGACAAGCTCGCCACCGAACATGCCAAACATGCCCGGGCGGTCGATCAGCCGATCGGGGCCTTTCTGGCCGACCTCAAAGCCCGCGGGCTGCTCGACTCGACGCTCGTCGTCTTTGCCAGCGAATTCGGTCGCACGCCCAACACGGAGCTCTTTGGCAAGGAGCCGGGCCGCGACCACCATCCCTGGGCGTTTACGATCTGGATGGCCGGCGGCGGTGTGCGGGGCGGCATGAGCCACGGCCTGACCGATGACTACGGCTACCATCCGCTCGAGGGCAAGGTGGATATCCACGACCTGCATGCGACCGTCCTCCATCTTCTCGGCATCGACCACAAGCAGCTCACCTACCGCCATTCCGGCCGCGACTTCCGGCTCACCGACGTCCACGGCAACGTGATCACCCCGATCGTGTCCTGATCCTCATTCCTTTCGAAGGATTGTCTCCAGCATGACCCCCACCAAGCGCTCCCCCCGCACCACCGTCACGGTTCGCGATTCCGGCCATCAGACGCCCGCGCTTGATCGGGCGCTCGCCGTGCTCGAGTTCGTCAGCGGCCATCCCGAGGGCGTGACGCGGCAGGAGATCAAGGACGGTCTCGGCTTCTCCAATAACCTCGTTTTCCGGATGACCAAGTCGCTCGAGGCCCATGGCTATATCGAACAGCAGCAGCCCGGCCGCCGCTACGTGCTCACGCAGCAGCTGCTGAAGATTGCCCAGCCAAAGCGGGACGAACGCAGCCTCGTGCAGTTGGCGTACGAGCCGATGCGGTGGCTGCGGGACGCCACGGGGGAATCGGCCCATGTGGGTGTGCGGGTTGGCAATGACTGCCTCGTGCTCGACCGGGTGATTGGCAGTCAGCCCTACAAGTGTTATGTCGAGGCGGGCACGATGGGGCCGCTCCACGCCGGTGCCCCGGGGAAGGTGATGCTCGCCTGGCTGCCGGAGAGGGGACTCGAGGCCACGCTGGCCGACTATCCCTTCAAGGCACTCACATCGGCCACCATCACCTCGCGGCGGGCGTTTGCCGCTCACCTGAAGACGGTGCGGGATCGCGGCTGGGCGCTGGATCTCGGCGAAACGGTCGAGGGTCATCACTGCGTCGCCGCGCCGGTGCTCGATGCCAACGAATACCCGGTGGCCTCGCTCTGGATCACGGCGATCGCCCCGCGGCTCACCGAGGCCGACTGCCGCCGGCTGGCGCCGAAGGTGATTCGGGCGGCCGATATGGTGAGCGAGGTACTGCGGTAACCGCGGTGAGAGACTGATGCGTTACGAGAATGGAGAGAGTGTGCGGTATTGGATGGCAGTGGTGGCAATGCTCCTGCCACGCATTGCCGTCCGTGGCGAAGCTGCCCCGGCACTGCCCACTCCCCTGCTCTTGCGGACCTGTGGCGATTGCCATGCTGGCGGGGCAGCCGAGGGTGGGCTTGATCTCGATGTCATCGGCTTCGATCTCCGGGCGGCGACCATCCGCGATCGCTTTGCATTGATGCACGATCGGATCGCAAAGGGACAAATGCCGCCCGACCCGGACGACCTTCCCGAGCCCGCGCGGGCTGAACTGCTTGCGACGCTCTCCAAGGCACTCGCCGACGCCGATTCAGCCGCCATCAATGCCGAGGGCCGCGTGCCGCTCCGCCGGCTCAATCGTCTCGAATACCAGCAGACGCTCCGCGACGTGCTGGCGCTACCGCTGCTTGACATCGCCGATCAACTGCCAGAAGACCGTGTTTGCGACGGCTTCAACAAGTCGGCCGAGGGCCTCGACTTCTCCCGCATCCAGCTGGCTGCCACGCTCGATGCAGCC
>JAQBZA010000496.1 GCA_027622795.1 Planctomycetota bacterium
GCCGCTCATCAGGCGGGCAATGCTTGCGGAAGTGCCAATGGCCGGGCTATCCTTCCTTTGTCCTGGATCGACACAACCTTGGCAGCGTCATACTTGTCGGTCCACAGCCCGGTATTCAGTTCAGAGGTCACGATCCCGCCGATGTCGAGCACCAAGTCTGCCGAGTCGACCAGATCCCGGACCTCCCGCGACGACGACCATTCACCGGCATAGAGGCCGACGTACTGCGGCATCGCTTCGTCCATGGTGCCCTTGTCGTTGGGCGTAATGGCCGTGGGGAGATTTGTTTTTCGAATCAACGCCAGGGCTTGCTCGCGCACCCCATAGCGGCTCACCAGATGCGTGAGCACCGCAACCGGCCGCTCAGCAGCGGCCAGCCGGGCTACGATCGTGGCCACGGCGGCTTCCAATTCTTCCGGCACGCTGTGCTGCCGTTTGATGGCCGAAAGTGGTTTGCCGCTCACCGGCATGCCGAGCACTGGCTGTCCGCCATTCACCTCTGAGATCACCAGGTAAGCCGGCATGCTCCGCCGCAGTGCCTCTCGGATCACCCGCTCGAGTTCGTCGACACAATTGTCCGGGGTGAGCACCGCACTCACGCAAGCCGCTGCCGCCGAAAGAACCTGGAAGCGGTCGTAGACCGTGTCGCCAAGGTTGTGGTGGGTGATCAGCCCCTGCATCTGGATCCGTTCACTTGGCATTCCCACAAGGTGAAACACGGGCAGTCGATGGGCCTTGCTCCCCATGACGCCGTTGATCGCCGAGAGTTCACCGACGCCATAGGTGGTGGAGAGAATCGCCGCACCGCGGATGCGGGCGTAGCCATCGGCGGCGTACGCGGCATTGAGTTCGTTGCCGCACGCCACCCACGAAAGGCCGGGAACCTGCTCGACCGCGTCGTCTATAGAAAAGGCGTAATCGCCCGAACGCCAAAGATGCGGTCGAGGCCGAGCTGTGACAAACGGGCGAGGACGTACTGGGCAACACTCGGAGAGGCCATGGCTGATGGCGGCTTTATGGAACCGCTGTTGGCTGAGCTCAGAGTGAGCTCAACGGTGACTGTCGAAACCTGAACCGCAGGAGCCCCGCGACCACCATAAGGATAGGTTTGACGCAAGCTTTTCCGCAAGCGTCGGATGGCCTACCCTCGGGAATGAAACCAGTGCGGAGCTGAGCAACATGCTCGACGGGCGATCCGCCACACGATCGACATACCTCATCGCCCAGGCCCAGATTGTCAGAGAGCGTCAACTGAGCACAGCATTCGAGGCTCTACGCCCCCCCAAGCCTCCGGAAGGTCACCGCTCGCTTTGTAGGGGATGGCAGGGCTGCCTGGTCGAGGAGCGCAAGCCAGGCGAGTTGTCCAACAGACCAGCCTCGGCTTTGGCCTGCGTGGGAGGGCCCAATGGAGGGCAAGGGGTGGTCACCAGCATCTGCGTGCTTGTCGATGGCCACCGGGGTATCGGCCGTCATCGGGCTCCCCGCAGCGGAAAGAAACACGACCTGCTCGCTCGCCGCAGACAAAGCCTCCATCGCGGTCGATTGATATGGGCCGCTGTTGTAGAGACCTGAGGCCGAGACGGCGACAATGTCGACAATGTTGAAGAGCCCGTCGTAATTGAAGTCGCCCTCCCACCACTGGGCATCAGTTTCTTCACTCCCATACTTTCCAGATGCAACCATCGCGACGAGGTCTTGGATGTTCACGCTACCGTCCATGGTTGCATCACCCACGGCAGAATAGCCGATGACCAGGGATCCATCCGGCTGTTCGGAGTAGCCAACGGCTCGGAAGGTTTCCGACTGAATGCTGCTGCTCGTGATCCCGACACCTGACCATGTGCCGCTGCTGCGGGCTGTCTCGATGAGGGCACGTACCATTGCAAGGTCGTAGCTGCCCGCGGCAAGCAGGAACGAACCGGAGGCAACATCGAGGGCTCCCGATCCGAGGAGCTCCAGCCGCGCAAGTGGGATCCGATTCGCTCCCACATCGAGCGTTACCCTGGCACCAGCTCGGATCTCAAGCAGCCCCGTCCCCAAACTGGCCACGTTTTTGACAATGACTTCACCAGCCTCGACGAGCAGGCCGCCGGAGTTGGTGTTGGCCTGGTCCAACACGAGGGTGCCCAGCCCCTGCTTCACGAGTCGCACATCGTTGGCTCGGGCGGAAACATCGGTCAGGGTCGTGCCGTCCGGCACAGTGAGGACGACATCACCGTTGTATTGGACGGCAGCACTGGGTAACGCCACTGAGCCCGTAAGGTTTGCTGTCTTCACCTCGCCATAGAAGGTGGGGCCGATGGCGTAGGGATAGGCCGCCTCGCCATTGGCATCGATCGTGACGACGTAGTGGTACGTGCCCTCTGGATACTCCGGCGTGATGGCGAACCGCCCATTGTGCTCATCGAGGAAGCCACTGCCGGCGACATACTCATAGTCTTCAATGTACGAGCCGTCGTAGGTGCCGCCCGGTCCGCTGGGGCGAGTTCCCTGTTTGAGTTGGTAGCTGCTGGCGAGTCGGACCACGCCGCCAGTCCCATCAAGCTTGGCATAGCCATAGGGTCCGTAGATCGGATACCCGTCGAACGCCCATCCCAAGATGGGGGAGTGCCCCGACCCATCGTCTCCAAGTTGG
>JAQBZA010000024.1 GCA_027622795.1 Planctomycetota bacterium
CACCGGACACATGAGCACCACGAGCATCGGCCGTCGCCCCACCGCAGCCCGTCGCGCCTCGATCAGCCCGCGCACCTCCGACACCTCAACTGGATGGGCAGCCAACGCCGCAACGAGATCCGTGCCCAGCCCCGGCCCGCGGGTCCAGACCACGACGTGAGGGAGGGCGAGTTCCATGGGTGAAGAGCGCGGGGCGCAGTCCGGCGGAGGGCTGTCTTTGAGCGGGGGAACTCTACGAACCCCGAGACGGTCAAGAAAAGAGCAAATAGTCCTTAAGGGGGGTAGGCTGCGTGGGCGGGAGGGAGGAGGTGTCTTGTTCTCCATGCTCCCGCGGAACGCAGCGGAATTTCCGGCCGCGCCGAGGCCCCCTATCGTTCCTTCGTCTCTTGGACCATGCCTCGACACCATCCACGCCCATGCCAGACAGCGTCGCTGCCACGCTCGAAGCGCGGATCGAGCACCGAACCGCGGCCTTGAATGCCGAGATTCGGAGGCTGACCGCCATGCTCGACAACCTTCTCGACCCGCAGGTGCTGCTGCAGCCAGAACGGGATGAGGCCGGGCGTGTCGTGGATTTCATTCTCGTCTATGCCAACCGCGCGGCATGCGAGTGGCTCGGGGTAGACGTGGAGCATGTTCACAATGCACGGTTGCGTGAGATCCTCACTGCGATCCACACGACCGACCTGGTTTCGCTCCTGATCGACACTGCCGACACCGGTCGCACCATGGCGACCAACGCCTTCAGGGTTCCGCGTGACTCCGGATCGCGGTGGATCGACGTGCGCGCTGTTCGGGTGGATGGGCAGATCAGTCTCGCCTGGCGCGACGTGACCGAGCAGCGCAACGTCACTCGACTCCTCGAGCGGCGGGTTCGCACCGACGACTTGACGTCGCTCCTCAATCGAAAGGAGGCCATCGAGCGGATCGATGCCCTCACGAGTCGAACAGGCCAGCGGATCGCGGTGCTGTCGTGTGATATCGACTGGTTCAAGACGGTCAACGACACCCACGGTCATGCTGCAGGAGACAGCGTCCTTCAGGCGGTCGCCGAGCGGATTCGTGGGAGTCTTCGCTCCGGCGATGACCTCGCCGCCCGGATCGGTGGCGACGAATTGCTGGTGGTGCTGCACGGCGTCCGCGACCTTGACGACGCGGTGGCCGTGGCCGAGAAACTCCGCCGCCGAGCGGCCGAACCGATTCACACGGCCGTCGGGCCGATCACCGTCACACTGAGCATCGGCGTGACGCTGGCTCGCCCCTCCGAGAACACCGATGCGCTGCTCGCCCGTGCGGATGCCGCCATGTATCAGGCCAAGAATGGCGGACGGAATCAGGTGGTGGGCAAAAAGTCATGAGGCCAGTCGTTGGCGGTCACTCGTGGCGGGCCGCAACACAGAACAGGTGCCGCTCGCCGCGGATGAAGAGGGCATCGCCGACCGGAGCAGGCGTGGCGTCGACACCTTCTCTCATGTCATTTTCCGCCACGACCTCGAGGGCAGCGGCATCCTTGATGACCACGATTCGACCGCTGCGGTCGGTGAGGTAGACGTGACCGCCGGCGGCGACCGGTGAGGCGTAGGTGCGGCTCATGCCGGGCAGCCGGCGGGTCTCGTAGTGCGGCGTGCCCGAGGCGGCGTCGATGCAGGAGAGGAGGCCCGTCTTTTCCTTGTAGTAATAGAGGCGGCCCTCTGAAAGGAGCGGGGAGGCAACGTCGGGCGTGTGCTGGGAACGCGTCCACAGCACATGCTTGCCGCCGGCGAGGTCGCCGTCGCCGGCCAGATCGAAGGCGCCGAGAAACGACCCGCGAAACCCACTGCCAATGAAGGCGATGCCTTCGGCGGCGACGGCCGAGGCACACGGCCGCACGGTCTGGCCGCCGCACCGCCAGAGTTCCTTGCCGGTTGCGAGGTCGTAGCCGCGGGCGGCATTTTCGCCGTTCATGACGACCTGCTGGCGGCCGCGGCCGTCGGTCGTGATCAAGGGCGTGGCCCAGCAGGTCGGCTCGTCACGCGGCGTCTCCCAGACAGTTTTGCCGGTCGCGGCATCGACGGCGATGAGCTTCGACGGGCCTTCGTGATCCCAGGGTACGATGAGGAGATTCCCGGCGAGCGTGGGCGAGCTGCCTTCACCGAATTCGTTGCGGGTATGCATGTCGCCAAAGTCCCGCTGCCAGACCGGCTCACCGGTCATCGTGAAGCAGAAGGTGCCCTGCGAGCCGAAGTGGGCATAGACATGCCTGCCGTCGGTGCAGGGGGAGGCGGAAGCGTAGCCATTGGTTTCGTGGGTGCCCTCGTGGGGAGTGGCTCGAATGGCGGTGCGAGACCACGTCTCTCTTCCCGAGGATCGGTCGAAGCACAGAATGCGAAAGTCGAGCTCGCCCTGCCCGCCGGCCACCGGAATGGCTGTGGTGACGAAGACCGAGTCGCCCCAGACGACCGGCGATGAGGAGCCACGGCCGGGGATCGCGGCCTTCCAGCGGACGCCTTTCGTGTCACTGAATTCGGTGGGCGGCGTCGCCGTTGGTGCAACGCCGTTACCCAGTGGCCCGCGCCAATGGTTCCAGTGGTCGTCGCCGGGAGCCGCCTGACTGCCCGCGGTCGCCAGCACGAAGATCATCATGCCCCAAATAGTCGCACGCATGGAAGCCTCTCGGCGGTGTGGGATCCAACCCGATGTGGTACTGTTTTCTCATCGTCGCATGGCGGCAAGCAGCCCGGCAAGCAGGTGCCTGGCGCGGCATGAGATCACGGCCCACGTGGCCACAAAGGAGCGGATGTGAACGAGTCTGTCGAACCCCTGGGGATGCGGGTGTTGATCCGCAAGGATGAGAGCCGCCACACGACCCGCGGTGGGATCGTGCTTCCGGATCAGGCGGAAATTCCCACGATCACCGGGCGGGTTGTCGAGGTGAGCCTGCAGGTGGAGCGGGATGCCGACTTCCCGATCGAAAAGTACGACAAGGTGCTCTTCCATCCCCGCAACTCGATCCCGGTCGATTTCGAACAAAACAACCTGCTCTACGTGGTGCCGATCGAGGATGTCGTGGCCGTCTTTCGCCGGCACGAAGGGGCCCGGCCGCAACGCCGCGGCAAGACCGGGAAAGACGAAGACCGTCCAGCGACGGAGAGTGATGAATAGGCCGACTCACGCGCAAGGTACACAACCATGATGAGCAGTACGTCAGGGAAGCGGTCGACACGGTCTCCAGCATGGCGGTTTGCAGTGGGGTGCTGGGTCGTTTCAATCGTGTCGAGCGGGGCAAATGCTGCCGCAGAATCGCCGGGCAAGCTTACGGAAACCGTGGAACTCGGCCGTGTGCTCGTTGAGCAGACGGCCACGCATCCGCTCACCCGCCAGTATGTCGGCGCGGCCCTCAACTGCACGTCGTGCCATCTCGAAAACGGTACTCATCCGACGGCGGCCAGCTTTCTCGACGTCGCCACCGCCTATCCGGCCTGGGCGGGCCGCGAGGGCCGGGTGATCACGCTGGAGGATCGGGTTCTCAACTGCTTCATGCGGAGTTGCAACGGGATCAGGCCGCCGCAGGGCAGCCCGCCGGTGGTGGCAATGGTTGCCTACATCACCTCGCTCTCGGAGGGCCGCCCGATCAGGATGAACGCAGCGAGCCCCCACGGCCCGCGGCGGGTGCCGCCGCTGGGGCTCGATCCGGCCACGGGTGATGCTGCGGTCGGTGAGAAGCTCTACACGCAGCGGTGTGGCGACTGTCATGCCGCCGACGGCAATGGCACCGCCGACGGACCGCCGGTCTGGGGCCCGCGAAGTTTCAATAGCGGAGCGGGCCTGTCGCACGTCGAGCACCTGGCCGCATGGCTGAAGCTGGCGATGCCGCTTGATGCGGCCGATCTCACCGAGCGGGAGGCGCTCGACATCGCCGCCTATGTCAACAGCCACCCCCGGCCAGATTTTGTGATCGAAGACCATCTGCCACCGGCTGAAGAGATGGGCGTGTACAACGGCAAGCGGTAGCACGCCGACCGGTCGTCCGGCAGCCGTATTTCATGCGTGTCAGCTGGGTTGTTCGGTCGGCCGGAGGAGAATGTCGTGCACCTGCACATGCTCCGGGCAGGCCAGCATGTAGACCACCGCATCGGCAATGTCGGCGGCGGTGAGGACGGTGAACTGGGAGTAGGTGGCGCGGGCCTTGTCGGCCGACTTGTAGTAGTGCTCCGCGAATCCGGTCTCCACATAGCCGGGGCAGACTTCCCCGATCCGAATCGGGTCGCCACGCTCGCGGAGTTCCAGCCGGAGGCTCTCGGTCAAGGCCCGCACCGCGTGCTTGGTAGCGCCGTAGAAGCCGGCCCCCGGCGGCACCCGCTGGCCGGCCATCGAGCCGATATGAATGATCTGCCCAAAGCCACCGCGGGCCCGCATGTCGGCGAGTGCCTCACGGGTGCAGAGACAGAGGCCGAGAATGTTGACCTCGAGCATTTCCCGCCAGTCGTCGACGCGGCCCTCGGCAAGGGTGCCGGCATGACCGAGCCCCGCATTGTTGATGAGCACGTCGACGCCCCCAAACCGCTCGCGGGTGGCGGCAACCATCTGCCGCACGGACGCTTCGTCGCGGACGTCACAGGCTACGGCAAGCGAGTTTTTTCCGGCTGGATCCACGGCCCTCAGGATCTCCGCAACGCCTGTCTGGCGGCGGCCGCAGCCGACCACGCGCAGTCCCTCGGAGACAAGACGCGCGGCGATGGCGGCGCCAATGCCGCTGCTGGCACCGGTGACGATCGCCGTGCGGCCAGCCCAGCGGTGCATGCCATAAGACGACTGGGTATTCATGGAATGGATCCTTGTTGGGAGAGAAGGTGCGACGTGTGATTTCATGCTTGTCGGCGGTTTGGCTCACAGCGTAGCCTGCGGGGCATGATCTCGACATCGTTCAAAACCACTCAGCGAGGAAGGTGATGTATGGACTCTCGATCATCTGGTGTGATCGCCTTGCCAGACGGGCCGCAGCTTCAGAACGCCGTGGGAGCGGCCAATGAGACGAGCGGGCCGCGCACAGTGCCTGGCCGCGTGATTCCCGTGCCGGCATCGGTAAGCCCGGCGATGCAGGAGACGATCGCGATGCCGTATCGTGATTCCGAGTGGCGGCTGGACCCTCCCGACGCCGAGGGCTGGCGGCAGGCGGTCGCGGGCCTGGCAGCCCACACGATCCCGGCGATCAAAAAGATTCGTGATCGGCTCGGTGTGCGGGTGGAGCCCATCACGGTGGCCGGAGTGGGTTGCTTCGAGGTGCATCCCAGTGAGATCGCGCCGGCCAATGCCGACCGCTTGCTGGTCAACACGCACGGAGGAGGCTACGTCTTCAACCCTGGAGAGGCGTGTCTCCTCGAGGCGATCGTGCTGGCCGCCACTTCTCGCATCAAGGTAATCGCGGTCGATTACCGGATGCCACCGGATCATCCGTTTCCGGCAGCGGTAGAAGATGCGTTTGCCGTCTGGAGCAGCCTGGTGGCAAGTCATGCTCCGGACCGCGTGGCGTTGAGCGGTGGGAGTTCCGGCGGTGGCTTGGCGATGGCAACGGTGCTGCGGGCCAAGCAGGAAGAGGTGCCACTTCCTGCCGCGCTGGCGATTCAGTCGCCGTGGGCGGATCTCGATGAGGTGGGCGACAGCTTTCGGACGAATGAGTGGCTCGATAGCGTGCTGGTGACCTACGGAGCCGGTCCTTCGCGGGCAGCCGCGCTGTATGCCAATGGCCACGATCGCGGCGATCCGCTGCTCTCTCCGCTCCGGGGCGATCTCTCCTGTTTCCCGCCAACGATTTTGCTCACTGGCACGCGGGATCTCTTTCTGAGCCTGACCGTTCTGGTTCATCGGAAGCTGCGGAAAGCTGGCGTGGCTACCGATTTGCACGTTGTTGAGGGGGCATCACACTTTCAGTACTTCATCAATCCTTTTGCGGCTGAGTCGCAAGATGTGCTCGCTGAGATTGCGTCGTTTCTCGATCGGCATATGGCTTGAGCGGTTCGGGAACCGCAGCCGTCACCACCATCTCAACCTTGCAGGTTTTGCCGAGGCCGACCTGCACCATGGCCCGTACGGGAGGATTGGCGGCAGGCACCCACGCATCCCAGAGTGTGTTGAGCGTCTCGGCGTCGGCAAGGTCGGCGATGTACACGAGCACCTGCACCAGCCGTGTGCGGTCGCTCTTGATCATTTCCAGTGTCGCATTGATCTGGGCAAGTACCTGGGCGATCTGGCCGCGGGCATCGAGTGACATGTCTTCGGCCACCTCGACCCAATGGGCTACGCCTCGATGAACAACAATGTCGGCCCAGCGTGTTGAGTTGCCGTAGCGCCGAATCTCATGCATGGCGGGATGACCTCTTTCTTCCTCTGCATCATAAAACCTGGGGGCCGATCGGCAGTGAGTTTTGGCCCACGAATGCTTCGCTGCGCCGAGCGCCGGGGGCAACTCGAGTTCTGGGAATACGAGTCCCAGGAGTGCCATTTTTTGAGGACTCGGCTATCATTCGAGCATCGTTCCTCGGCGACGGCTGGGGAGAGAAAAACCCGGCGGCGGTCTCGCAGTGATCGTGACGGCTGGGATTCCTCGTGCGAAAGGAGGTGGTCTCGTGCCGCAAGACTGTACCGGAGGGCTGCGCCGATAATGGCCAGTCGACGGGCTCGCCGTTGATGCAGCCCCCAAATGAGTTCCTACGGCTGCCGCTCCTTCGGGGGCGGCAGCTTTGTTTTGGGATGTTCAAGATCTGCGATCGCCATGCCACCACAAGAACCAAAGCCGGCCCAGAAAGCCGTCCCGCAGCAGCCAGACGCGTATCTGGAAAATGGCCTGGTCGTTTTCACGGCCGCCCATCACCTGAAACGCGGATCTTGCTGTGGCTCTGGGTGTCGGCACTGTCCCTATGAGCCCCGGCATATTCAGGGCACCAAGAAAGTTCGAGGACTGAACTAGGCCCGGTGTGATTCGAACACACGACCAAGGGATTATGAGTCCCCTGCTCTAACCACTGAGCTACGGGCCCGCAGGCTTGTTTTATAGGGCTTTTAACCGGTGCGACAACTCAAGGACGAAGACAACGGAGCCTCGGGTGGTCTGTCACGTTGTCAGGTCCTCCGCGGCTTGGGTGCGACGAGCTCCACGCATTCACCGTATCCGGTGAGGATGGAGTCATTTGTGAGCAGAAGCAGTGGTTCCGTTTTCGCCTGAGCAACGAGCATCCGGTCGAATGGATCCGCGTGGAGTGCCGGTAGGCGGATGACTGCTGCCGTATGCTCGCCTGTGATCGGGAGAAGCGTGAAGCCCGCAGGCTCGATCTCTACCAGAAGTTCAGCGGGCTCAGCCGCCAACTTTCCCAGGGCAGCCTTGATGCTTACCTCCCAAATGGACGCCGCGCTCACAAACACCTCGGCTGCATCGATCCGGCGCCGGGCTGCTGGCGGCAGCTTTCGTGGCTCCGCGACCGCCCAGAGCAGAAGGTGAGTGTCGAGAAGAATCCGGCTCACGACCGACCCTCGAAGGCGGCAATCTGGCTGGCGTCGAGGGGCGCATTGAAGTCGTCGGGCACCCGGAACCGTCCCTTGAGCCCGCCGAGCCGCTTGGGCCGCGGTTTCGTCTCGATCGGCACCAGCCGCGCGACCTGTCGGCCCGCCTTGGCGATGATGACCTCCCGACCGGCGGCCGCTTCGTCAACGATCTTCGAAAGGTGCGTTTTCGCGTGGTGGATGTTGACGACCATGGCCATGGGATATGCCTCGCGGAGGCGCGGGTTGAAGAACAATGCAACTAAACTAAGCCTAGTCCACAGGAGGTTGGCGGGCAAGGCAGAGCGGGTCGCGGAGTGGAGGTTGCTCACCGTTGGCGTCCTCCGCGATGCCGAGGTTGCTGCGCATGGAGTTACGGGCCCGCTAACTTGTTCTATAGGCTATGTCCAGTCCCGTGTGCCACGGGGCGACGCCAGCCGGAGCCACCTTTATGCATGCCACGATGTGGGAAGCCATCCTCGCCGGCATTCTCACGATGAGCCTCTGCCTTAGCATTCATGCCCTCTTTATGTTCGCCGTGCTGCGCTCGCAGGTGCACTTCCGCCACCGGTTTCCCAAAGTCACCGGGATCAGTCTGGTGGTGCCGTCGATTCTCCTGGCCACGGTGCTGATCGTCATCTCGAGTGTCCTTCAGATCGCGATCTGGGCGGGCATCTGCTGGACGACCGGTCACTTCGACTCGTTCCGCGATGCGTCCTATTTTGCAGGCACGACATACACGACGCTCGGATCGGGCAATCAGCCGCTCGGCCCGCCCTATCGGATCTTCGAGCCGCTGGCCGCCATGAACGGCATGCTGGCGGCCGGGCTCAACACGGCGATCCTGTTCGCGATCCTGTCGAACCTCGGCCGGAAGCGGTCTGGCCTCGATGAGTTTTTTGCGTGAGGGACAGACGGGGCAGCGACAGGCTGAAGCCTGTCCTACTCGGACTGTTTGAGCAGGCGGAAGAGATCGCTGTCGGTCGTGAGGATCAGCGTGGCATCGCGGCCGAGTGTCTCTTTGTAGGTGTCGAGTGTCTTCACAAACCCGTAGAAGTCGGCTGCTTTGGGGCTCGACGTATAGGCTTCAGCATAGATCTCCGATGCCGCGGCGTCGGCCATACCCTTGATCTCCTCCACCTGGCGGTAGGCATCAGATTCGATCCGCCGCAGGTCGCGCTCCTTCCGGCCCTCGATTTTCGCTGCCTCGCCAGCCCCCTCCGACCGAAACCGCTCCGCGATCTGCATCCGCTCCGACCGCATCCGGTCGTAGATCTTTTCGATCACTTCCTGCTTGTAGTTGATTCGCTTGACCCGCACGTCGAGCAACTCGATTCCCCAGATGCCCACCTTCTTGGAGGCGGCGTCGAGGATCTGATCCTCGAGCGTCTCGCGACCAAACCGAATGGGTGGGAGGCCCGCCAAGACCACGCCAGCCTCGGCGAGGGTGGCGTCTTGTTCGGGCTGGCGGTCCTTGTCGGATCGCACCACCTCGATCAGGTCATGCCGCGCGATCACGTTGCGGGTCTCGCTGCCGATGATGTCGTCGAGCCGAGACAGGGCGCTCCGCTCGTCTCGCAGGCTCTGGAAGTATTTCAACGGGTCGGAAATCCGCCAGCGGCCGAAGGTGTCGACCACCACGAAGAGTTTGTCGCGGGTGGTCATCTCGCTGGGCTGGCCATCCCACTCCAGAATCCGCTTCTCAAAGCGGTTGGCCGTCTGCACGAAGGGCAGCTTGAAGTGGAGCCCGGCGCCGGAGGAATCGGTTGCACTGTTGATCGGCTCCCCGATCGGCCGGCCGAATTGCGTCAGCACCACCTGTTCGGTCTCATCGACGGTGTAGGCACAGCCGAAGATCGCGATCGCCAGCAGCACCGCCAGGAGCCCTCCGAGCGGGGAGAACACCATGTCGGCGAGCCGACGGAGAAATTGGACCAGCGGGTGATTGATCGGGAGGCGATCCATGGCGTCACTTCCTCGGCTGCGGAGCCTGGGGAACGAAGGGCTGCACATTCATCAGCGGGAGAAACTGCTTGGCGTCAGCATCGAGGATCACCTTGCCGCCCAGCTTCGGCAGCACCTCGCCGAGCGTTTCGAGATAGAGCCGCTGCCGGGTCACCTCGGGGGCCTTTTCATACTGCTCGAGCAAGGCACTGAAGCGGGCCACGTCGCCCTTCGCCTCGTTGACCCGCTGGAGCGCGTACCCCTCGGCCTCGCTGAGCTGCCGTTGGGCCTCGCCGCTGGCACGCGGCACCACTTTGTTGTATTCGCCGTTGGCCTGGTTGATCATCTGCTCCCGTTCCTGCTGAGCGCGATTGACCTCCTCGAAGGCCTGCTGCACGGGGCGGGGCGGGTAGACGTTCTTGAGCTGCACCTGCTGGACCCGCAGCCCCATGTGGAGCTCCGCCACGAGTTGCTGAAGGTTTGTGATGGCCTCGTTTTCGATGCCCTGCCGGCCGATCGTGAGCACTTCGTCGATCGTGCGATCGCCGATCACCTCCCGCATCACGCTCTCCGAAAAGTCACGAAGCGTGGGGCCGGGCTCCCGATGGTTGAAGAGGAACTGCTCGGGATCGCTGATCTCATATTGCACCACCCACTCCACGTGGGCCGCGTTGAGATCACCCGTGACCATGTCGCTTTCCGCCTTGGCGTCGCCCGAAAACTGATCCCGCTGCGTGGCCCCGGAGGTGCCGAAGCCAAACTCCATCTTGAGCTGCCGTTTCACCGGCAATACGGTCACGGAGTCGATGCCGAAGGGGAGCTTAAATCGCAGGCCGGGGCCGACAGTGCCGATGAATTTTCCGAAGCGTTGCACCACGCCCACGCTTTCGGGGCCGACGGTGTAGACGCCACGGGCCAAGCCGGCCACGAGGGCGACCAGCAGCGCCGCCGCCAGCACGAGCGACACGGGCAGCCCCCCACCAAGCGACGGGAATTGTGGTCCCCGGGGAAACTGAGGTGGGTCTGGAAAACGTGGGAATTGATTCATGCGTCCACCCTAACCTCATCAGAGGTGGAAGTCGAATCGCCATTTGATTCGTGCATGAGGGGGGAATTCAAATTGACGGGATTTTGCCGACCGAGCGTTGAGTCAGGCGGCATGGTGTCGGTGGCTCGAGATTCCGCTCGATGCTATAAAGTGTTGAGTTCGTTGAGTTGGCAGTGTTCCCCATCCCGCCGATCGATCCCCGGTCACCCTTTCCCCGAAAAGACAAATGTGGGGGTCCGCGTCAGTGCAACCGCTTTCGACAGCGTGCTGACGGCGACGCGGGTGTTTCCCTGAGGCCTCACTTGGAGGTTGTCGATGAAACACTCTCGTGCCTGGATGGCGTTGCCTGCGGTGGCAATCGTCACCGTGGCCACTTCCGCGCCGGCTGCCGGGCCAGACTTCGCCCGGGAAGTGCGGCCGGTTCTTTCCAATCGCTGCTTCAAATGCCACGGGCCCGATGAGGAGCATCAGGAGGCGGGGCTGCGGCTCGATCTTCGCGAGGCCGCCATTGCCGAGCTTGACAGCGGTACACGGGCGATCGTGCCCGGCCATCCCGACGACAGCGAGGTGATCGCCCGCATCACGAGCACTGATCCCGATCTCGTGATGCCGCCGCCCCATACCAAGGTGTCGCTCTCCGATGGCGAGAAGCGGATCCTCACGGAGTGGATCGCCGCCGGCGCGGAGTATGCCCCTCACTGGGCGTTTGTCAGGCCTGCGAAGCCCACGGTGCCGCCGGTCGCTTCCCCACCGTCGGGCTGGGCGAGCAATCCGATCGACGCCTTCGTGCTCGCCCGCCTTGAGCAGGAAAACCTGGCCCCGAGCCCGGCGGCCGACAAGGCGACTCTCTGCCGCAGGGTGTATCTCGATCTGGTTGGCCTGCCCCCATCACCGGCGGAACTCGACGCCTTCCTTGCTGACCACTCACCCGACGCCTACGAAAGGCTCGTCGATCGACTGCTGGCCAGCCCCCGCTATGGTGAGCGGTGGGCCCGTCGCTGGCTCGATCTGGCCCGCTATGCCGATACCAACGGCTACGAGAAGGATCGCCCGCGCGAGATCTGGCCCTATCGCGACTGGGTGATCCGGGCCCTCAACGACGACATGCCGTTTGATCAGTTCACGATTCGGCAGATTGCCGGTGACCTGCTGCCCGATGCCCGCGTCGATGATGTCATCGCGACCGGCTTCCATCGCAACACGATGCTCAACGAGGAAGGGGGCATCGACCCGCTCGAGTTTCGCTACCTCGCGATGGTCGATCGGGTGGGCACGACCGGCACCACCTGGCTCGGCCTCACGACGGCCTGCGCCCAGTGCCATACGCATAAGTTTGACCCCATCACCCATACCGACTACTTCGCCCTCATGGCGTTGCTCAACAACGCCGATGAACCGGAGTGGCTGATCCCCGGTGCCGAACTTGATGCGCGGCGGGCCGCGGTCACGAAGAAGATCGAGGAGGCCTGGAAAGCCCTGCCGACGAAGTGGCCGCTCCCCGCCGCGGCGGAGCCAGAGCAGCTGGCCGGGTCGGGCGAGTCGGCCTCGGCACCGCCGGTGAATGAATCGAAGCGGGCCCTGCTGCTTGCCGAGCGGTTTGACGCCTGGAACCGGGAAGAGTCGCAGCGGGCTGTGGCGTGGCACGTGGCCCGGCCGACCGCCATGAAAACGAACATGCCCCATCTCGTGCCTCGTGACGATGGCTCGATCCTCGGGAGTGGTGACGTCACCAAGAGCGATGTCTATGAACTCTCGCTGCCGGCATCAACGAAGCTGGTGCGGGCGATCCGGCTGGAGGTGTTACCCGATCCGAGCCTGCCGGCCCACGGCCCCGGCCTGTGCGCGTATGAAGGTCCGAAGGGCGACTTTTTCCTGTCTGAGTTTGAAGTGATGGGAGGCGGAGAACGCCGGATGATCGCTGCCGCAACGGATTCCTTCAGCGGGTCGCCATTTGCAAGCAAAGCCAAGGGCACGGCTGTCGCCGCGATCGATGGTGAGATGTCGAGCGGCTGGAGCACCAACGGTGAGCAGGGGCGTTCCCATGCGGCAGTGTTTCAGCTCGCTGAACCGCTGCCAGCAGGTGTGCCGCTGACGGTCACGATGCGGTTTGAGCGGCACTTCGCCTGTTCGCTTGGCTGCTTTCGCCTTTCCGTCACCGACGAGGAGAACGCCACTGCCCGCGGCCACTCGGCTGCCGAAGAGGCCGTCTTGCTCAAGCCTGCCGAAGACCGGACGGCCGCGGATCGTGAACTCGTCTTCCGGCGGTTCCTGGAGAGCGCACCGGAGCTGGCTGAGCCGATCAACCAGATTCGTGGACTGGAAAAAAGCCTCCTGAACGGCACCACGACGCTCGTCTTCAGGGAGCGGCCGGCCGACAATCCGCGGCAGACCTTTCGGCACCATCGCGGTGAGTTCACGCAGCCGAAGGAAGAGGTGGCCCCCGCCACGCCCGCTTTCCTCCCGCCGCTGCCGACCGATGCACCGGCCACTCGGCTGGCGCTGGCGAAGTGGCTGGTGTCACCTGACAACCCGCTCACTGCCCGCGTCACCGTCAACCGCCAGTGGCAGGCCTTCTTCGGTCGGGGCTTTGTGCCGTCGCTCGAGGATTTTGGCTATCAGAGCGAAATGCCGAGCCATGCCGAACTGCTCGATTGGCTCGCCGTCACCTTCATGGACGACCTCGGTTGGTCGATGAAAAAGCTTCATCAGCTGATTGTCACCAGCGGCACCTATCGGCAGGCGTCGTTCGTAACAGCTGACCTTGTCGATCGCGATCCGGGCAACATCCTGCTTGCACGTGGGCCCCGGGTGCGGCTGGAGGCGGAGGTGATTCGCGACGCGCTGCTCAAGGCGGCCGGGCTTCTCTCCGAAAAGATGTATGGGCCGGGGGTGCGGCCACCGCAGCCGGCGGGGGTGACAGAGGTCGCCTATGGGGCGCCGAAGTGGCCGGTGAGTGGCGGCGAGGATCGCTATCGTCGCAGCGTCTACATTTATCAAAAGCGAACGGCCCCGTTTGCCATGACGACGACCTTCGATGGGCCGACGGGCGAGGCGTGCGTGCCGCGCCGCGAGGTGTCGAACTCGGCCCTCCAGGCGCTGACGCTCTTGAACGACCCGATGTTTGTGGAAATCGCGCAGGCGCTCGGTCGGGCAGTGCTGGCTGCCGGGAGCGATGACGCCACGCGGCTTCACGATCTTGGCCGCCGTGTCCTCTCCCGCGAGTTTGATGCGGAGGAACAGGCTGCCCTTGCCGCCTACCTCGCCGAACAGCGGCGGCGGCTGGCGGTCGGTGAGATCGACGCCGGGCAGCTTGTCGGTGACTCCGCGGCTGATGCCGACGAACGGGCTGCCTGGATGCTCGTGGCCCGGGCTGTCATGAACCTCGATGAAGCAATCGTGAAAAGGTAGACCCCCCAACTATGAATCTTCTCGACATCACTCGCCGCCATTTCTTCCGCGACTGCGGCATCGGCATCGGCAAGATCGCCCTTGCCGGCCTGCTGGCTGAATCGCTCCCTGGCGGAGCCGCCGCCGCGGCCATCGATCCGCGTCGCGCGCCGCTGGCCGCGAAGCCGGCCCACTATCCCGGCACGGCGAAGGCGGTGATCCAGCTCTTCATGGCCGGCGCCCCCAGCCAGCTCGACATGTTTGATTCCAAGCCAAAGCTGGCCCAGATCGAGGGCAAGCCGATTCCGCCGGAGGTGATCGGTGGCCAGCGATACGCCTTTATTCGCCCCGATGCAGCCGTGCTCGGGCCGCAGTACCGGTTTGCCAAGCATGGCGAGAGCGGCGCCGAGATCTCGGAGGTGTTGCCCCACTTGGCAAAGGTGGTCGACGACATCGCGATCGTGAAGAGCTGCCGCACCGACCAGTTCAATCATGCGCCGGCCCAGATTTTCATGAACTGCGGGTTCGCCCAGCCCGGCCGGCCGAGCCTCGGCTCGTGGGTCACCTACGGAATCGGTAGTGAGAGCCGCGACCTGCCGGCGTTCGTTGTGATGAGCACGGGCGGCGGGATCAGTGGCGGGAGCGCCAACTGGTCGAGTGGATTTCTTCCGAGCGTGTATACCGGCACCCGGTTTCGCAACGCCGGCTCACCGATTCTCAACGTCGATTCCCCCGACGGGGCCGACATGCGGCTGGCTGCCGACACGCTCGACGTGGTCTCGAGCCTCAACCACCGACGGCTGGCCCGTGACGGCGATCCAGAGATCGCCACGAGGATCGCCTCCTACGAGATGGCCCACCGGCTGCAGTCGTCGGCCCCGGAGCTGATGAGCCTTGCCGATGAATCGCCCGAAACACTCGCCCTCTACGGCTGCAAGCCCGAGGAGGCGAGCTTTGCCCGTGCCTGCCTGATCGCCAGGCGGCTGGTGGAGCGGGGCGTGCGGTTCATCACGAT
Organism: Planctomycetota bacterium; assembly: GCA_027622795.1. GTDB lineage: Bacteria > Planctomycetota > Planctomycetia > Pirellulales > UBA1268 > CACORA01. The sequence goes on from JAQBZA010000024.1 coordinate 14,907, forward strand.
CTACCATGAGGGCTGGGATGGCCACTCCAACGTCGCCGGCAACGTGAAGAGCAATTGTGAGAAGACCGATCAGGGCACCGCTGCGCTCATCATGGACCTCAAGCGGCGGGGCATGCTCGACAGCACGCTCGTGGTGTGGGGGGGCGAGTTTGGCCGCACGCCGATGGTGGAGGCCAGTGCCGTACTCAATCGCTCCAAGGGCCGCGACCACCACCCCAATGCCTTTACGATGTGGCTGGCCGGGGGCGGCATCCGGGGAGGGATCACCTATGGCGAGACCGACGAGCTCGGCTTCCACGTGGCCCGCGACGAGGTGCACGTGCATGACCTCCAGGCCACGATTCTCCACTGCCTCGGCCTCGACCACGAACGGCTCACGTTCCGCTATCAGGGCCGCGACTTTCGCCTCACCGACGTGCACGGTCACGTCGTAAAAGGTATCTTAGCGTGACATGAGTCGTCTTCTCGCCCAAACCGCCGAGGCCGGGCGAGGCCTCGACTTCGGGATGCGAAGATACGCATACTCGTCTCGACTTCACCCGATCCTCGGCTGCGACAAATCGAATGGAGAGTCATCGTGGGGTATCGCATCGCATTGTTTCTTGTGATCTTGTCTTCTTCGTTTGCCCGGGTATCAGCTGAGCCATGGCTCTCCGTTTCTGGTGGAGACGGTCCAGGGAACGGCAGGCACATCGTACTGGTGAGCGGTGACGAGGAGTATCGCAGCGAGGAGGCGTTGACGCAGTTGGCGAAGATTCTTGCCGCGCACCACGGCTTTGACTGCACGGTGCTCTACGCGATCGATCCGGAGACGGATGAGATCAACCCGATGAACCAGAAAAACATTCCCGGCCTCGAGTCACTTCGCAAAGCCGACCTGATGGTGATTGCCACGCGATTTCGGAATCTTCCTGAGATGCAGATGAAGGAAATCGACGACTACCTGCGGTCTGGCAAACCGGTCGTCGGAATGCGGACGGCGACGCATGCCTTCATGGTTCCCAAGGACCATCCATACGCTCATTATGGAAACGGATATAACGGTCCGAAGAAAGAATGGGCTGACGGGTTTGGCCGACTGGTACTTGGCGAGAAATGGATCAATCACCATGGTCACCACGGTCACGAGAGCACTCGGGGCTTGATCGCGCCGGGTGCGGAAGGTCATCCGATTCTGCGTGGCATCAAGGATGGTGATATTTGGGGGCCAACGGATGTGTATGGTGTACGGTTGCCGCTGCCGGGCGACTCACAGCCACTTGTCTTAGGGCAAGTTCTCGAAGGAATGACGCCCGATTCACCCGTCGTGACCGGTCCGGATGCCAAGAAAAATGAGCCCATGATGCCAATCGCGTGGACGAAGACGTACAGCGTTGAGGGTGGGCCGCACGGCCGCGTCTTCACAACGACCATGGGCTCGTCGACTGATCTTGCTGCCGCAGGCACGCGACGCATGCTGGTCAACGGCTGCTACTGGGCACTCGGACTGGAAGAGAAGATACCAACTGCCTCGAATGTCGACGTCGTAGGCACGTTCGAACCGACGCCGTTCAAAGGCGGCGGTCATAAGAAAGGCCTGAAGCCGGATGATCTCAAGTAGGGCGGACTTCAGGTGGTCAATAGTCGTCGGGCGAAGAGCCGTGTTGCAGCGAACGAGAACAGGTTTGGATGTAGCACTTCCGCCAGTACTTCAAGTGAATCGACAAGCCGGGGCCCAGGCCGGTTGAAGAGATGATGCCCGTCGATCGCCCAGGCCCGTCCTTCGCGGACGGCACGCAGCGGTTCCAGATGCGGCCAGACTGCAGGCGACCGCGCCTCGGCCACCGCACGGTCAACCGTGAATCCGCAGGGAATCAGGATCACCACATCGGGGTCGGCGGCGGCAACATCGGCCCAGTCGATCCAGTGCGAGTGGGCGGCCTCCTTGCCAAGCACGTCATGCCCCCCGGCCAGCCGCACCATTTCCGGCACCCAGTTCCCCGCCGCCATCGGCGGATCGAGCCATTCGATGATGGCGACGGTTTCACGCGACGGCGCGGCATCCTGCCGCCCGTCGCTTG
>JAQBZA010000497.1 GCA_027622795.1 Planctomycetota bacterium
GTGTCGACCCAACTCGATCCGATCACCGGGCACATCGAATATCCGCTGGTGCTCCAAGACGACATCTTCGCGCCCTATCGTGAGGAGCTCGACAAACTGTTCGCCAGGCGGGCGTCGTCGGGGGGAAGCATCAGCTTCAATGAGTTTCAGGAGATCCAAAATACCGTCGGAAGCTTTACCGAGGCGCTCAAAGAGCACGTCAACAAGTATCCCGCCGGCGAATACGGCCGAGCCCGTACCTTCCTCGACAGTCTGCGGCACGAGGCGTCGCTGCCGTCGAGTTGATCAGGCTCGGCGTTCATCACGACGTTGCGAGTTCCGGGATTCGGCATGCCGCACCCGAAACAGGAGCGGCAGCGTGGCAACGCGGAGCAGGCTCGAGATGGCGAAGATCGTGAAGTAGGCGGCCTGGCTCTCTCCGCTCCATTTCAGCACGGCACCGCCCAACGCTGCGCCACTGAGCGTGGCGATCGACAGGCCGAGGTTGTGGATGGTGACCACGCCGGTCCGCTGCCGGTGTTGAACGGCATCGAAAAAAAGCAGTGCCGCCGCGAGTTCGTAGCTGGCCCAGCAGATGCCGGCGACGACCTGGACACCGACCAGAAAGGCCACCTGCGAAGACAGCAGCCACAGCGCCGAAAGTGGGATGATCGTGATGCCGCCGATTTGCAGGAGGCGAACCGAGCCGATCCGGGTCACGAGCCGCCCAAAAGCCGGCATCGCCACGGCCTTCGAGAGCAGCCCGACGCCAATGACAAGCATATACGCGACGTACGAAAATCGGCGGTCGTCCAGCATGTACGGGGTGAAGTAGGGGGCAGAAAACTGTGCAGCAAACGCGAGCGACCAGAGGTAGGCAAGCAGGGCTCCCGCCGGTGACACGGCGATCGCGCCGAGCGTGCGTTGCAGATGATGCCATGGGCAGGCAAGCTTCCGCGAGGATGTCGGCGGCGGCTGGCACTCCGGTTCCTCGAGATCACGATGTGGCACCTCCCGGCAGGCGACGAGGCAGAGGGTGGACACGATGCGGCTGACACCGGCAATCGTGAATAACGCCGCGAACGCCTGCAGTGTCATGCCATAGCGGTCGGCAAGCTGCAGCAGCAGGCCGGCGGTGACGAAGCCGATCAGGGTGGCCAACTGGCCGAGACGATTTCGCTGGGCAAAGTAGACGGCCCGCACCTGGGACGGAATCAGCGCACCCATCCAACTGTTCCACGCCGGCGTACCGGCCATGCCCGCAGACCAGTACAAACTGGCGGCGATGATCAACTCGATAAACGTCGCCTCGCCCCGAACCGCCCAGAAAATCAACGGCAGGAAGCTGAGCGACTGCACGATGGTGCAGCCAATGACCCAGTTGCGGTTGCTGCCTAAGCGAGCCACGGCCACCGGCGTGATCAGCTGCACGACCGCCGCCACGAGCACCGGGAGGCTCGCCATCAGTCCGGCCGCGACCGGTCCCAGCCCAAGGGCCAACGCGAAGGCTGGCAAATAAATCTCCCCACAGCCGACCATCACGCTGTAGGCAGTGCCATCGGCCGTGGAGACCCAAAGATCGCGACGGAGCCGGCTGCTCGATTTCTGCCGGGGGTGGGTGGGTTTGGAGATCAAGGGAGGGAGTCTATAGTTCTGCAATGCGACCGCATTGTTCTCACGCCCCCTCCCTGAAGAAAGCCCCACCATGAAGGCCCTTGTTACTGGTGCCACTGGATTCGTCGGTCCGCGACTCCTGCGGCTGCTCGATAGCCCCGTGGTCGTAAGTCGCAGCCCGGAGCGGGCACGGCGGGCCGTGGGTAACCTTGCCGGCCCGCTCTTCCGCTGGGATCCGCTGCGGGAGCCGCTCCCGGCTGAGGCACTCGAGGGGGTCGATGTTGTCTATCACCTCGCGGGCGAGTCGGTCGCAGAAGGCCGCTGGACGGCCGCCCAGAAGGCACGAATCCGTGACAGTCGCGTCATCGGCACCCGCAATCTGGTGCAGGGCATCAAGCAGGTTGAACGGAAGCCGAGCGTGCTCGTCTCTGCCTCGGCGGTCGGCTACTACGGTAATCGTGGTGATGATGAGTTGACCGAGTCGGCCCCGCCTGCCGACGACTTCCTCGCCGAGGTCTGCGTGGCCTGGGAGCAGGAGGCGCTCATGGCAGAGCAACTGGGCGTGCGGACCGTGACTGCCCGCACCGGGATCGTCCTCGGCGCCGGTGGTGGAGCGCTGGCGAAGATGCTCACCCCCTTCAAGCTTGGTGCCGGTGGGCCGCTCGGCAACGGCAAGCAATGGATGCCCTGGGTGCATGTCGCCGACCTCGCCCGGCTCTACGTCCATGCTGCCGACACCACCTCGATCAGTGGCCCGATGAACGCCGTCGCCCCAAACCCGGTCCGCAACAGCGAGTTCACCAAGGCGCTCGGGCGGCAGTTGCATCGGCCGGCGTTCATGCCGGCGCCGTACATCGGCCTGCGACTGCTCTTCGGTGAGTTTGCCCAGGTGCTCTTTGCGTCGCAGCGGGTCATTCCCAAGGTGGCGCTCGATACGGGCTTCGTGTTTCAGTATCCCGACATTGCTTCGGCCCTTCGCGAGATCCTGGCGCCGGCGGCGTGAGAATCGGGTTGCTTGGGGTTGTTGGTTGGAC